>JAKFCK010000706.1:0-4569 GCA_036676685.1 Chitinophagaceae bacterium
ATCCAATCCTGCCAAAGGCAAAGCATGTTTGCTTTTATCCAATGAGCAAGCGCCGTCAAGGCAATGATAATTGGTATATACTCTCTATGGAGGAGCGAAGTAAGATGATGCGTTCTCATGGGATGATTGGTCGCGGGTATGCTGGTATAGTCAAACAGATTATAACTGGTTCTGTTGGCTTTGATGATTGGGAATGGGGAGTTACATTATTTTCGGATGATGTTCTTCAATTTAAAAAGCTTGTATATGAAATGAGATTTGATGAAGTAAGTGCAAGATATGGCGAATTTGGTTCATTCTTCGTTGGCAATATTTTAAAAGAAGAAGAAATTCCAAAATTCCTGCACATTTAATTATTGTAAGGACAAACCGTATTGCTACACATAATTTATCCTTGAAAAAGCCTTTAGTCTAAGACTAGGGGCTATTTTTTATCTGTAGGTTTATTTTATATCATAAAAAAGATTGAAATAATTCATCATCTCCTCCACTTTTACCGCATCCGGGGGAACTGCACTTTTGCTATTTAAAAATCGACGGACATTGCTGTAGGAGGCCTTGTTCACATTAAGGGAAAAACCTGTGTTGGGATATCTTATCGTGTTTACATATTCGTTTTCTACCAGCTGGAAATAGGTTTCATCACCTGTGTACCAGCGGTACTTGGATGTCTGCTTGAAGTCTTTGGTGACAGAGATGAGTTTCTGTTTGTTGCGATTAACAAAATCGGGAGATATTTTCAGCGTCACAGATAACCATTTATCAGTTTTTACCCAAACGGTCTGCGAAATATAACCGTCCATGCTGAAAGTGAGGGAATCATAGGTTTTGGCCAGGTTAAAGCCAAAACTGCCGTAACTACCGGAATGATAGATCACTTTTGCCGAATGCACAAATATGGTAACGTTTTGAAGCGGCCGGAGTTTGTCATCTTTCACTTCGCCCCTCAGATAGAATTGACCCGATGCAGGTATTGCAAAAAAAAGGAAGATAAAATATATGGCAATTTTTCTCAAGTAATATCAATTGACAAAACCGGTTATTCACCCCATGCAACGGGAATAAACACAAAATGTTGCCTCAGCCATCCGTAAGCTGGTAAATTTCTTTCAGGTTCCTGGCCAGCCCGTCATAGTCCAGCCCGTAACCCAGCAAAAATTTATCCGGCACATTGAAACCCAGGTAATCAATAGTAATCGGGTGCTTCAGGGCTTCAGGCTTATGCAGTAAGGCCACAATTTTTAACGATGCCGGCTGCTGATCAATGAGCTGCGGCAGAAATTCATTCAGGGTCTTCCCGGTATCCACGATATCCTCCAGGATAATTACATCCCGGCCTTTCAGCGACGCGTCCAGGCCTATTGAAGTGATCACATGGCCCGAACTGCGGGTGCCTTTGTATGAAGCCAGTTTAATAAAACAGATTTCAGCGTCTATGGTAAGTTCTTTGAACAGGTCCGAAGCAAACATAAAGGAACCGTTCAAAATGGCAATAAACAAGGGCTTTTTGCCCTGGAAATCCCTGTTGATCTCTTCTCCCAGGCGCTTGATCTGTGCATCTATTTCGGCAGCAGTTAGGTATGGAATGAACTTTTTATCTTTGACCTGTATTACAGACATAGCTTTTATTTAGCAATAATTAATTGTTGGCCCATCTGCAGATCATTAGAGGACAATTTGTTCCATTCCTTTAATTCCTCTACTGAAACGTTATACTTCTTCGAAATAGTATATAATCCCTCTTTTGGCTGTACCTGGTGCATTTTTACGGCAGCAATCGGTGTTGGTTTCAATGGGGCTATAGCCATTTCTCCAGGCTTTAAAGGGGTAAGGTTTCCTGCCTTTAACCTGATCATATCTCCCTTTTTTACCTGTGCACCTGCCGGAAGCTGGTTGTATTCCGCAAGCATGGCCAGCTGCACACCGTTATTCTGCGAAACTTCGTGCAGGGTTTCGTTCTGTAACGAGGTATAATGATCCCGGTTACCCTCCTTATGTTTTTTCTCCAGGTAGATCCATTGATCACCATTCACGAGGCCATCGGCGGAGAGGTCATTGTATTCTAATAATTTGGCCAGTGCAATATTATGCTCTGTGGCAATGGCCAGCAGGGAAGTGCCGTGAAAGGCCATCACAGCTTTCAACCGGTTAAAGTATTGGTTGTTCTTATTTTTTCTTCCTGAAAATAATTTCTGAAACAGGTTGGACTCCTTTTTTGTTTCAGCGGCCGTGATAATTTCCTTTGGCTGTTTTTCAGGATCTGCCATACCGAGTTTGGCGGTGAGCGCAGCCTGCGATTCGGCAGACATGGGTTCGTTAAATTGCTGCAGGTTGTATCGCTCGATATTGCTGATGAGAATTTGCGGGTATCTTGGGTTGGTGGCATAACCTGCTGCCTTTAACCCGTAAGCCCAACCGCGGTAATCAGTAGGCTGCAGTTTAAATAACGAGGCATAACGTGGGCTGAAATACAGGTAGTCGCTGTGGTCTTTGTAGCTATCCGCTGCTGAGCTGTATTTTCGGAAACATTCGTTAGGAGCATCATCGGTATGCCTGACACTTTCCCCCTTCCAGGTGCTTTTGCATTTTATGCCGAAATGATTGTTTGATCTTTTTACGAGGTCGCTGTTGCCACTTTCTGTTTCCAGTATACCCTGTGCCAAAATGATAGAAGCCGGCACACCCAGCCTTTTCATTTCGGCTATGGCGGCATCTTTATAAGTAGCAATGTATTGTTCCACAGTCATGCGTTGCGCCTGAACTGTTGTCACCATAAAACAAACAATAATGGAAACGATTGTTTTCATCATCAGTATTAGATTTTTTTAATAATAAGTAATCCGTCTCTAACGGTTAGCAGTACCTGCTCTACCCTTGCATCATTTTTTACATGTTCGTTAAAAGCATGTATCGCTTTGGCGTTCTTACCTTTTATTTCTTCTTCCAGTACCTGGCCATGAAACAGCACATTATCTGCAATGATCCACCCCCCTGGTTTGAGTCTTTGCAAAGTTAATTCGTAATATTCAATATAACTCACTTTATCCGCATCAATAAATACAAGATCCCAGGTTTCCTGTAGTGCAGGAATGATGCTACGCGCATCCCCCGTATGTAAAATTATGCTACTACCCAGGGGAGATTGTGCAAAATAGCCTGCGGCTTTTTCAGCATCTTCTGCTCTCAATTCAATCGTATGTAACTCCCCTCCTTCCTTTAAGCCACCCGCAAGGCAAAGTGCGCTAAACCCTGTGAACGTGCCGATTTCAAGGATCCTGAGTGGGGCGATCATGCTACTGATCATCTCAAGGAATTTGCCTTGCGTGTTGCTGCTCAGCATTTGTGCATGCGGGTGTGTTGCAATAGTATCATCTGCCACTTGTTGCAATAAGGTTCCCGGGGCGCTGGAAAAAAACGCTGCATATTGCTCTGCCTTCTCATTAATCAGCTGCATCTTCTTTTGTTTGAAGCGGGGATTTTTTTGATATCATTAACAATCCTAGAAATGTGAATGCACCATTGATCAAAATTAATTCATTGCCGATCTTATACCCGTTAAAAATCTTTTTAGATATCTCTCCCAACCCAAGTGTTGTATGCAATTTTGCCTCGTACCACTCAGGGCTGCTGAGCATATCCAGGCCCAGTGCCAGCATTGGCGCAAGGATACACACCGTCCAGATCATTTTATCATTCAAGGTTCTTTTGGTTAAAATACCAAAGCCAAATAATCCGAGCAGGGGCCCGTAAGTGATCCCGGCAAATTTCAAAATGAAATCAATGATCAGCTTATCATTAATGAACTTAAAAATAAGCACGAGCAAAAAGAACAACACAGCAAAACCAAAATGTACTTTCAGGCGGGTACGTTTTTTTGTTTTTTCATTCGCCTGGCTTTTATTCAGACCTAGAATATCGATACAAAAACAGGATGTAAGAGAGGTGATGGCGCCGTCTACACTCGGGAACAATGCGGATATGAGGGCGATGATAAACAGTACACCAATGGTTGCACTGAATTCGTCACTCAAAGCGATGGTTGGAAAAAGATCATCGGGAGCGGTAACGATATTGTTTGCACTGGCATATAGATAAAGTATACCGCCTAAAAACAGGAACAGGAAGTTTACCACCATCAGCACAGCGGTGAACGTCATCATGTTTTTTTGTGAATCTTTCAGGTTCCTCACGCTGATATTTTTCTGCATCATCTCCTGGTCAAGGCCTGTCATGGTGATAGCGATAAACATACCACCGATGATGTGCTTGAGGAAGTAGGAACCGGATTTAATGTCCGGGTTAAAGATCTGCGTATATCCCTTGTCGGACATCATTTGTAACGCCCCTGAAAAATCAGTTCCCAGTGCTTTAATGATCACGATGATACAAACCACCAGGCCGATAAGCATTCCCGAGGTTTGCAGGGTATCCGTGTAGATAATTGTTTTTACACCTCCTTCAAATGTATAAAGCAGGATCATAAGTAATATCACCAGGGTAGTAACGATAAATGGTATACCGAGTTTATCGAGGATAAATATCTGCAAAATATTGATCACCAGGTAAAGC
>JAKFCK010000707.1:0-1554 GCA_036676685.1 Chitinophagaceae bacterium
CACACATACTCTTAACTGTAGTTTGCGGTTCTTATAAAGGAAAATAGCAACAAGAGCTATGACGCCCACGGCAGCAGTAACCACGATAAGGGGGATACTGTCAGTGCCTTTGAGAATATATGAAGGAATGCCCTCCTTATTGGTGCCCACATAAAACGGGAACTGCAGTCCCAAAAAAGCGCAGATCGCTGCCAGCAGCAACCAGATAGTTTGAATTCTTTGTAGCATAATGGTTGAATTTTATACAGGGCTCTATTTTAATCCCGGGTAAAGCGGAAATTGTTTCATAAATAATTTCACTTCATCTCGTACATCATTCACGATTTGGGCATCTTCAATATTCATCAATACCTTATCGATCAGGTTCACCACTGTTTGCATATGTTCTTCTTTCATTCCCCTGGTGGTCACAGCCGGAACGCCAACCCTGATGCCGCTGGTAACAAACGGGCTCTTATCATCATAGGGCACTGCATTTTTGTTCAGGGTGATGTGCGCTTTGTCCAAAGTCTCCTGCGCTTTTTTACCAGTGATATTTTTGTTGCGGAGGTCTATCAGCATCAAATGATTGTCCGTGCCCCCGCTAATTATCTCGTATCCTTTTGCCGTGAACGCAGTGGCCATGGCCTGCGCGTTGGACTGTACCTGCCGGATATACACAGTAAATTCGTCTGATAACAATTCCCCGAAAGCGACAGCCTTGGCCGCAATCACATGTTCCAGCGGCCCACCCTGTGTGCCAGGGAAAACAGCCATGTCCAGGAGGTTGCTCATCATCCGCACATTTCCTTTCATGTCTTTCAGCCCGAATGGATTCTCAAAATCCTTTTTCATCAGGATGATACCGCCCCGGGGGCCACGTAATGTTTTGTGTGTGGTACTGGTCACAAAATGGCAGTGGTCAAATGGAGAACTCAACAGGCCTTTGGCAATCAGGCCGGCAGGGTGTGCCATATCACACATCACGAAAGCATTGATCTCGTCTGCTACTTTTCTTATCCTGGCATAATCTATATCGCGGCTATACGCCGATGCTCCTGCAATGATCAGTTTCGGTTTTTCGGTCCTGGCTTTTTCTTCCAGCATTTCATAATCTATCAGGCCCGTGTCTTTTTTTACCGTGTAAAAATGAGCCTGGTATAATTTGCCCGAGAAATTTACGGGTGAGCCATGTGTGAGGTGGCCGCCCATGCTCAGGTCAAGGCCCAGGATCTTGTCTCCCGGTTGCAATACAGCCAATAATAAAGCCGCATTGGCTTGTGCCCCGCTATGCGGCTGCACATTAGCATACTCACAGTTAAATACTTGTTTGATCCGGTCAATGGCCAGTTGTTCTATCTGGTCCACAACCTCGCAACCACCGTAGTAACGCCGGCCGGGATATCCTTCTGCATATTTGTTTGTGAGGGAAGTACCCATAGCCTCCATTACCTGCTGGCTGGTGAAATTCTCACTGGCGATAAGTTCTATCCCTTCTCTTTGTCTTTGTAGTTCTTTGTCAATCAGATCAAAAATTACCTGGTCTCTTTGCATTGCTGTTATTTAGACCGCAAA
>JAKFCK010000708.1:0-3849 GCA_036676685.1 Chitinophagaceae bacterium
AGAAGTAGTAGTGATCGGTTATGACACACAAAAAAGGACCCAGGTGACCGGTGCTATTTCCAAATACCAGAATGACCGCCTTGATGAAACACCCGTTTCCCGGCTGGACCAGGCGTTGCAGGGGAAAATTGCCGGTGTGCAGATTCAGAATATTAATTCGGAATCAGGTAGCGAGCCTAAGATAAATGTAAGGGGGATCAGTTCGGTCAATGCTAATTCCAGCCCGCTTGTTGTGGTGGACGGGCACCCGATACCAGATGGTTTATCCTTTGTAAATATGGCAGACGTGGAATCAGTAGAAGTGCTGAAAGATGCAGCATCTGCAGCCATTTACGGATCAAGGGGCGCAAACGGTGTGATCCTGATCACCACCAAGGGAGGCAAATCGGAGAAGCCTAAATATTCCTTTAAGTTTTCTAACGGGTATAAAACGGCTTACGAAAGATACCCGATGCTGACCACTTCAGAATATACCAACCGGCTGTTTTACGAGGCTTCGCTAAAAGCAACTGACTCCACCATTAATCCCCCGACGGGTTCCCAGATCATTGCCAACAATGAACGTGCTGCGTACATCGTGGAAAATACGATCTTAGGTGGCCAGGGAACTGACTGGCAGGATGAGGCTTTGCGGCCCGCCAATGTGAGGAACCTTCAATTGAATGTATCTGGTGGCAGTAAACAATTAAAATATTTTGTGTCAGGCGCCTACCAGAAAGACCAGGGCATGATGTATCACAGTGAGTACGACCGCTTCAGCGTTCGGGCAAAACTGGACGGCACGCTTAGCCCGAAAATAAAATTCTCCTTTAACTTTAATCCTTCTTTTATTGAAAGGGAAAGGCCGTCCGTAGGTTATATAGATTTTGTGCGTTTTCAATCTTTTCTTCCCGTGTACCATACCGCCACTACCGCAGCCTTCGTGAACCAGGTGCCGTTATGGGCCAATATCAAACCCGGGGATTTTGTGCAGGCAAGGCATTTTAATGGAAGGATGTACAGCGGCCTGATGCCAGACGGCAGCACCTATACCAGCACCAGCGCTCTCGATCCTTTTAATACCGCCAACAATACCCCGAAGTCTGTAATGGAAACACGCACCATCACAACAAACGACTACCGCGTGCAAACTTCCGGCGATATGATCTTTACCATTTTGCCGGGGCTGGATTTCAAAGCTTTGGGGAGTGTGTATGCCAACTATTCGGAAGGCGTTGATTTTGCAAAAAGAAATTCCAACAGGGATGGAGACGTGAACAGGGGGGTATATAACAACAGGCTTTTCCTTGACCTCTTATCTGAAAACACTTTTAACTATGTGAAAAAAGTTAAGGATCATTCCTTCAACCTGCTGGCAGGTTTTACGGCACAAAAAACCCTTATCAGGGACGAGCAGGTGGTGGGACTGAATTTTCCCAGTGATAATATTACTTCAGCGAATACTGCTTTGCAGATCGAGCAACCATCCATTGATGGTAATGGTAACCTGCAGGGAACCTACAACCTGAAGAACCAGGTTGGGCTTCTGTCTTACCTTGGGCGATTTATCTACAGTTACCAGAATAAATACCTGCTTTCCACGAGCCTGCGTGCCGATGGCAGTTCCAAGTTTGGCCCCTCGCATAAATGGGGCTATTTCCCCTCCGTGTCTTTGGGATGGGTAGCCACGGAAGAAAAATTTCTTGATGATGTAAGCTGGTTGAATAATCTTAAACTCCGGGCGAGTTATGGCGAAACAGGGAACAACCGCATAAACGACTTCGGATGGCTGGACCTTTTGTATGCAGCAAATTACCCGTTGGGGCAGGGCACAGGAACGAGTGTGGGCGGGCAGGCTCCCTCAAGAACCATTATCGGCAACCCGGAGATCACCTGGGAAAATACATTCCAATATAATATGGGAGTGGATGTCGCCCTTTTCAGGAATGCAGTGAATTTTACCGTGAACCTCTACCAATCGAAAACTGACCGGTTGTTACTTCAGCAATCCACGATGGCTTTTACGGGGGCACCACAATTTTTTAATAACATTGGAAAACTGCAAAACCGCGGAGTAGAATTTGAATTGACCACGAACAATTTCAGGAGGAAGGATTTCAGGTGGACAACATCTTTCAACCTTGCGCATAATAAAAACAAGATCCTGCAACTGGGCGAAGAAGCCTTCCTGCTGAACCAGGGTGAGCGCACAGAACTGTACCAGAATAAACCAGGTAACCCGCTGGTTCAATTCTTTGGATACAAAACCGATGGCGTTTGGTTGTCCCAGGCACAGATAACAGAGGCCCAGGCCAAGGGGCTCACCAGTACGCTGAGCAATGTGTTTGTTCCGGGCGGACTAAAACTGGTGGACCTGAACGGAGATAATAAACTGGATGCAAACGACCGCACCGTGATCGGTACACCTTACCCAAAATTTACCTGGGGCCTGAACAACAGTTTTACCTACAAGGCATTTGACCTTAGTTTTCTTTTCCAGGGTATAGAAGGTGGTTCTTTAATTAATGGTGACCCCAATTACAATGAAACAAAACGTTATAATAAAAACTATAACACCAACCGATGGCTGAGCCCGATGTTCCCAGGTGATGGCAAGACACCGTACTCGACGGTTGGCTTTAACTGGATGCTCACCGATTATGTAGTGGAAGATGCTTCTTATTATGCATTGCGGGAATTGATCGTCGGTTATACGCTCCCGGAAAAAATGGCCAAAGCCATCCGGCTGAGTTCTATGCGTGTATATTTTTCCGGGCAGAATTTATATTTCCATGCTGCCAAAAATTACAGGGGTATCAATACGGAAGCCCGTTTCACTTCAGGGCCTTACAACACACCAACAGTGGATGGTTACCAGCGGGGAGGATTCCCAATGCCGCGCACGATGTTATTTGGTATTGATATCAATTTTTAAAAAGCAAAAAAATCAATTATGAAACTCATACAATATATCCTGTTGTTCTGCTGCCTCGGTTTTTTTGGCTGCAAAAAAACAATTGATCTTTACCCGCAGAGCAACCTGAACACGGGTACGTATTATTCCAACCTTGCGGAAGTGAGATCGGCGTTGACCGGCGTTTACAACGGTATGCAGCGATCCCTTGCCAATGAGTGGATGTTTACAGAACTGCGGAGTGATAATTCCAAACAAGGCGCGCCAGGCAGCACTGCATCCGCAAACCGGGACCTGAGTGACCTGGATATGTTTATACCGGCAACAACGCAACAACAGCTCTATAATTACTGGCTGGCAACTTACAGTAACATCCGCAATGCCAATATCGTATTGGAAAAACTGGGTGTTGTGTATGATCCAACCACGGGCGCCATGAACTTTAACGCGATCAGCATACCGATAACCGAACCAGATCGCAAGCAACTGGCTGGTGAGGCAATGTTCATCAGGGCTCATCATTATTTCAATTTGGTTCGCCTGTTTGGTGGTGTGTTCCTGGTGCATAAATATGTGTCACCTATCGAGGCTAAAACTATGAACAGGGTGCCGGCAGCCGATATCTACAAACTGGTAGAAGCGGACCTGGTGACCGCTGCCGCTTCAATGAACAGTTTAAAATTTAACCAGGTGGCCGCCGCGGAAGTGGGCAGGGCCAACCGCTGGGCTGCAAAAGGTTTACTGGCAAAAGTGTACCTCACATTAAATCGTAAAGCCGAAGCCATACCATTGCTCCAGGATGTGATCAGCAACAGTGGTTATTCATTGCAGGGTACTTATGCCAACGTTTTTTCCATCAGTAATGAAATGAACAGCGAGATACTATTTGCCGTCCGATACAAAGCCGGTGGCCTTGGATTGGGCTCTCATTTTGGGAATACCTTCGCTCCACTGGG
>JAKFCK010000709.1:0-4379 GCA_036676685.1 Chitinophagaceae bacterium
GTAGTAAAAGGTAAAGTGGTAAACATCGAAGATTACGGTGCATTCCTTGAGATCATGCCGGGTGTGGAAGGTCTTGTTCACGTAAGTGAAATTACATGGGCTAACACGCCGATCAACGCTAAAGAATTCTTCAAATTAAATGATGAATACGAAGCTAAAGTGGTAACCCTTGATAAGGACACCCGCAAAATGAGTCTTTCTATTAAGCAATTAACAGAAGATCCATGGGCTACTATCGAGAACAGGTTCCCAGAAGGAAGCAAACACACCGGTATTGTAAAAAATATCACTCCGTATGGTGTGTTCCTTGAACTGGCAACTGGTATCGGTGGAATGATCCACATCAGTGACCTTAGCTGGTTAAAGCGTTTCAACAACCCTAACGAATACACGAAGGTTGGAAACGAAATTGAAGTATTGATCCTGAGCATTGATAAAGAAGGACGCAAACTTCAGTTGGGCCACAAACAAATTGAAGAAGATCCATGGAACAGCCTGGAAAGCACTTTCGGTATCGGAACAGTACACGAAGGTACTGTTGTGAAGAAAGATGATAAAGGCGCTGTTGTTCAATTGCCTTATGGCCTGGAAGGTTTTGCACCTGCACGTCACCTGGCAAAAGAAGATGGTAAAACCATCACGGCTGATGAGATCGCCAACTTTATGGTGATTGAGTTTGACCGTAGCGACAAACGCATCGTGTTAAGCCATACCCGCCTTTGGGAGCAGGAAAAAGAAGAAGAAAAACAAGTTCAGCAAAAAGAGAAAAAAGCAGAATTTGATTCTACTAAAAAAGCAGTAAAAAATATCCAGAGCAAAGTAGAGAAATCTAC
Source organism: Chitinophagaceae bacterium (assembly GCA_036676685.1). GTDB lineage: Bacteria > Bacteroidota > Bacteroidia > Chitinophagales > Chitinophagaceae > Ferruginibacter. Next base: position 834 of record JAKFCK010000709.1, read on the forward strand.
CCTCGGTGATTTGAGCGCTTTGGCTGACCTGAAAGCCAGGTTAGACGACAATGCTGCTGCTGAAGAGGCAAAAGAAGCGAAAGAGGCGAAAGAAGCAAAAGAAACAAAAGAAACAAAAGGAGAAAAAGGAGAATAACTTTTCTTTCCCATAAAATAAAAAACCTCCCGCTACAAACGGGAGGTTTTTTTATACAATAATTTTCAATAACAATCAATCGAAAGATTCGTCGTTCAGGTGCACTTTGGTCATCTCGTAAAAATGGTTCTGCAGGTTGTGAACGGAAATAGGATGTTGGATATGCCTTTTTTCATCCCGGTACCAGATCTCCATTTTAGAAAAATCCCCCTCATGGTCCACCATCATCCGGAATGCCCCTTTGAGGTATTTCACACTGCCATCACCGTTTAGCTCCTTATGAAACTTCAGGGTCTCTAGTTCTTCATCGCTCAGGGGTATCGGCATCAGTTGGTTGGTCTCATACCAGAATTCCTGCGTGCCTGTGTCTACGCAAACCTGTTTTTCATCCCCGTTTAAATTGGTCACCTCTCCTCTTTTTACATCCCCGTCATTATCGGCATATAGGTAATCTCCTATCTTAATTTCATTAAATTTTATCATAGCTGGTGGTATTTTGTTTAAGGCAATTTATGAAAAAAGTTTCACAGGTTTAAAAAGTTCCAAAAGTTCTCTCTGAAACTGTTGAACCGTTGAACTGTTGAACCGTTGAACCGCTGAACCGTTGAACCGTTGAACTGTTGAACCGTTGAACCGTTGAACCGTTGAGCTGTTGAACTGTTGAACTGTTGAACTGTTCAACCGTTGAACCGTTGAACCGTTGAACTGTTGAACTGTTCAACTGTTGAACTGTTGAACTGTTGAACAGTTCTACTCCGCCCAACTCATCACATACCCCTGGTTCTCGATATCAATCGCAGTTTGTGTGAGCAGCAGCGGCCGGAAAGTATCTACCATAACGGCCAGTTCCTTTGTTTCTTTAGCACCTATACTTTTTTCCACAGCTCCCGGGTGTGGGCCGTGTGGTATACCGGCAGGGTGCAGCGTGATCATACCCCTGGTCACGTGTTTGCGGCTCATGAAGTCGCCGTCCACGTAATACAACAGTTCATCACTGTCTATGTTACTGTGGTTGTAGGGAGCAGGTACGGCGTCAGGATGGTAATCGTACAACCTTGGAACGAAGGAACACACCACGAAGGCATCCGTTTCAAAGGTCTGGTGCACGGGCGGCGGCTGGTGTACCCGGCCGGTGATGGGCTCAAAATCGTGGATAGAAAATATATAAGGATAACAGCAACCATCCCAGCCCACCACGTCAAATGGGTGTGTGCCATAATGAATGCCATAGAGCCAGCCCTTCTTTTTTGTTTTGATAACAAAGTCGCCTTTCTCATCATTGGTCACCAGGTTTTCCGGCACGCGGATGTCCCTTTCGCAGTAAGGCGAATGTTCCATTAACTGGCCATTTTTGCTCAGGTATCTTTTCGGATAACGGATAGGGTGAAACGATTCTACAATGAACAACCTGTTGTTGTTTTCGTTAAAATGTATCTGGTGAATCGTCCCCCTCGGCAAAACAATATAATCGCCGTAGCTGAAGGTTAATTCACCATAACATGTTTTTACCACCCCGCTGCCTTCATGCACAAAGATCATTTCATCGGCATCGGCATTTTTATAAAAATAATCGGTTGTCCCCTGCTGTGGTGCAGCCAATACAATATGGCAATCGCTGTTCACGAGCACAGCTTTACGGCTCTCCAGGTAATCCGTCTCCGGTTTTATTTTAAACCCTTCCAGGCTGCGGTGCTTCAGCATTTTTTCTTCCGCAATTTTTGGCGAAACATCGAAGGGCTCATCACACTTCACGATCAATGTAGGCGCGTGCGTGTGGTATAAAATAGAATAATCGTTTGAAAATCCCTCGGTAGAAAACAATTGTTCAGCATACAGGCTGCCATCGGGCTTCCTGAACTGTGTGTGGCGTTTATGCGGGATAGATCCGAGTTTATGATAGTGAGGCATTACGTTAATTTGATAATGAGCTAATTTGATAATTTGATAATGGAAGAAGCAATAATTGATAAGGGATAATTGATAATGGATAATACTATAATGGATAATTTTTGCGAAACTTATGCAATGACTCCTTGCCTATTGCTCATTGCCTATTGCCCATTGACCCATTGACCTATTGACCTATTGACCTATTGACCTATTGACCCATTTGACCCATTGACCTATTGACCCCTTGACCTATTGACCCAATGACCCAATAACTTATTGACCAATGACTATGGACTATCGTCTAAACCCCTTGGCAAGTGCAAGCATCAGGAAATAATACTTCCAGCTGCGCTTATCAATGTAATATGTGAAGTTGCGGTGAAATGGCATTTTTAAAATAATTAAAAAATGGATAATTATCTTCATTCAAATTTACAGTTAAATAATTGAATTCACTTTGACAAGAATCGGACTCATATCAGACACACACGGTTTCCTGGACCCGATAGTATTTGAGCATTTCAGCAATTGTGACGAGGTATGGCATGCCGGGGATTTCGGGGACCCGGAATTGGCGGAAGCATTAAAAAAATTTAAACCGCTGAGAGGCGTTTACGGCAATATTGACAACAATATTATCCGCTCGGTTTACCCGGAGGATCTTTTTTTTACCTGTGAATCTGTCAATGTTTTTATGCGGCATATCGGCGGTTACCCCGGCAGGTATGCGCCCGGCGTGAAAGACCTTATTATCAAAAAAAACGCCCGGCTTTTTATCAGCGGGCATTCGCATATCCTTAAGATCATGTACGACGAAAAGCTCAATTGCCTGCACATGAATCCCGGCGCGGCTGGTAAGCAGGGCTGGCATAAAGTGAGGACACTTATCCGTTTTGTGATTGATGGAAAAGAGATGAAAGATTGTGAAGTAATTGAATTAGCAAATTAGTTGATTAGCTAATTAGCTAATTTATTCAACTCCCGGGAACCAGGGCCGCGCAATCACTTCCCGGAAAGGCCATGGCACTACAGCCAGGATCAGGATCAATGCTATGAGGTACAGCCATGATGACGCGGAATAATTGTTGCGTTTGGCCTTACCTCTCGCAATGGTGATGAGGATTATCGCCAGCAACATCCCGGTAATATGTTCCACTGCCCAAAAACGAAGTGCACTATCTTTCATCACCGCCCCAAAGCCATTTTGCTGGATGAGCTTATAACCAAAAGCGCCCATAAAATACTGGTAGAGCCCAACAAGTAAAGTGATATGTGCGGCGATGAGTAACCAGAGGCTTGTTTTTTGCAATCCCGGTTTTTTACTGAATGCCTGTATCAGCGCAATCAATAAAAATAATAAAATGATCCAGCGCATAAAATTATGCAGGTGTAATAATCCATTGTACATGTGAGATAGTTTTTAGTTGGCCAAATCTACAACAGCCGGTGTTATAAAAAAATCATTTACCACCATTGGCCCTCAAATCATTGCGGCAAGCCGCCGAGGCGCTTGACTGCAC
>JAKFCK010000710.1:0-8176 GCA_036676685.1 Chitinophagaceae bacterium
CCCTTCCAGGCTGTAATCTGGGCCGCGTTTTTCAATTTTGTGGCTTTTTTTATTTTCAGCGACCATGCAGTGGCCAATACGGTAGCCAAAACGGTAAAACCAGAAGTGGTGAACAGTACTGACGGTATGATCATCATATTAGCAGGGCTGATTGCAGCCATCTTCTGGAACCTGCTTACCTGGTGGTACGGGATCCCCTCCTCTTCTTCGCATACATTGATCGGTGGTTTTGCGGGGGCCGCAATAGCGGCGGCAGGTTTTACCAGCATAGATACCGCGATGATCATGAAAACGGTCATATTCATTGTGCTGGCGCCTATAATCGGTATGCTGATCTCGGTGTTTATTACAGTGATCACGATACAGAAAAGTTTCTGGCTCAAGATCAGTATCATCACGGCAGTTGTAGCGGCTTGTGTGCTGTTTATTCCCTTTAAAAAAGATTTTGAGAAATGGGCCTTGTTAGGCATCGGGGTGGTTTTTATCGCCTCTTATTTTTACAACTACATGCGGGGAGAGACCGCTTACCGCACCGGCAATATGTATAAAAAATTACAGCTGGTTTCTTCCGCGGCCTTTAGTATTGGCCATGGCGGGGCTGATGCACAAAAAGTAATGGGGATCATTACAGCTGCGCTGATAGCAGGCGGCCAGATAGAAAAATTCAGCCAGATGCCCAACTGGGTACCCCTGGCCTGTTATACTGCCATTGGTATCGGTACCATGAGTGGTGGATGGAAGATCGTGAAAACCATGGGCACAAAGATCACAAAAGTTACTCCCCTGGAAGGTGTGTGTGCAGAAACCGCGGGCGCCATCACATTGTTTACGGCTGCAAGCCTGGGCGCACCGGTGAGTACAACGCATACGATCACCGGTGCCATCATCGGTGTGGGGGCCACAAAAAGGCTAAGTGCAGTGAGATGGGGGGTTACGGTAAACCTGATCTGGGCATGGATACTAACGATCCCGGTGAGTGGCGCATTAGCTGCTTTGGTTTTTTACCTGCTTAGAGCTGTCTTATAGCACCATTAGCATAACAAAATTGACTGAAATCACTCTAAGCTATTGAGTGATTTTTTTGTTTTCTTTGCATCATGAAAAAATAAAGAATATCAGGAAACCTATAAGGTTTTACACGATTTTCTTTTAAAATCAATCTATTCATAAAACTTATAGGTTTTACAACTTTCTTTGTATCATGAAAAAAATACTGGTGACAGGTGGATGCGGGTATATCGGCTCACACACTATTGTAGATCTGGTTCAGAACGGGTTCGAGGTAATTTCTGTTGACAATAACAGCCGGAGTAACCCGGCGATCCTCGTCGGCGTAGAAAAGATCCTCGGACGGAAAATAAAAAACTACCCCGTAGACCTTTGTAATTTCGACGACACCCATGCTATCTTCCAGGAAAACCGGGATATAATGGGTATCATCCATTTTGCTGCTTATAAGGCTGTTGGAGAATCAGTGGAACACCCGCTGATGTATTTTGAAAACAATATCAACTCCCTTGTGAATATCTTAAAATGCGTAATGGAGTTCCATGTTCCGCATTTTGTATTTTCTTCTTCCTGTACGGTATATGGTAACCCGGACAGCATCCCTGTGACGGAATTAACGCCACAGAAAACTGCAGAAAGCCCCTACGGCAGCACCAAACAAATGGGAGAAGCTATTGTGCAGCAAACCTTCAACAGCCTTAAAAATCAAAATGCGATCCTGCTGCGATATTTTAATCCTGTAGGCGCTCACCAATCAGGGCTGATCGGCGAAGTGCCGATCGGGCGCCCTGCCAATCTTGTTCCTGCCATCACCCAAACAGCCATTGGTAAATTGCCGCAGATGCAGGTTTGGGGAAATGACTATGATACCAGGGACGGCAGTTGCGTGAGAGATTATATCCATGTAAGCGATATAGCCCATGCGCATACGCTGGCGTTAAACTACCTGGTAAACGGGCATAACAAAACCAACTGCGATGTTTTCAACCTTGGCACCGGTAATGGTTATTCAGTGCTGGAAGTGATCCACAGCTTTGAAAAAGTGAGTGGCCGGAAATTAAATTATACCATCGGCCCCCGCCGTTCCGGCGACGTGATTGCGATTTACGCCAATAATGATAAAGCAGTCAATGAACTTCATTGGAAACCCGAAATAAGCCTTGATGAAATGCTGCGCACCGCCTGGGAGTGGGAGCAGAAGTTAAATGGGGTGAAGAAGGTGGACGGTTGAAACGTTGAAACGTTGAAACGTTGAAGGGTTGAAGGGTTGAAACGTTGAAATGTTGAAAGGTTGAACCGCTGAAGGGTCGAAACGTTGAATAGTTGAAAGGTAGTACAACCCATAACCCGTCGTAGTTTTTCAAAGCGACGAAGAAGCTTTAGAAAAACAAGATCCCGATGAGGTGACGATATCGGGACAACCCGCAACTCTTAATTCATAATTCTCAACTCATAACTCTTTTCTTATCTTGCGCCACAAATAAAAAACGATATGCTCAATACGATAGAAGTTACAGGGAACAAAGATACCCGCAGCGGATTTGGAGATGGTATACTGGAAGCCGCCCGGGCAAACGACAACATTGTAGCCCTTACTGCAGACCTTGCCGGCTCACTGAAGCTTGGAGGATTTATGAAAGAATTTCCTGAAAGGTTCATCCAGTGCGGCATTGCTGAGGCTAACATGATCGGTATTGCAGCCGGCCTCACCATCGGGGGTAAAATACCTTATACCACAACCTTTGCGAATTTCAGCACCGGCCGGGTGTATGACCAGATCCGCCAGAGCGTAGCTTATAGCGGAAAAAACGTAAAGATCTGTGCCTCTCATGCCGGGCTCACCCTTGGAGAAGATGGTGCCACGCACCAGATCCTGGAAGATATCGGGATGATGAAAATGCTGCCCGGTATGACGGTGATCGTACCATGCGATTATAACCAGACCAAGGCAGCCACCAAAGCCATTGCTGATTACGAGGGGCCGGTTTACCTCAGGTTCGGCCGCCCGGTATGGCCCATATTTACCAAAGAAGAAGATTTTGTAATTGGCAAGGCCCAGGTTTTAAACGAGGGTAAAGACGTCACCATATTCGCCTGTGGCCACCTGGTCTGGATAGCCGTAGAGGCTGCCCGCATCCTGGAAGAAAAAGGCATCAGCGTGGAGCTGATCAATATTCATACGATCAAACCGTTGGATACGGAAGCCATTCTTAAATCCATCAAAAAAACCGGTTGCGCAGTTACTGCAGAAGAACATAACGTGCTGGGTGGACTGGGGGACAGTATTGCCCAGGTGGCCGCCAAAAATCACCCCATCCCCATTGAATACATTGGCACCAATGATACTTTTGGCGAGAGTGGCAAACCTACCGACCTGCTGGTGAAATATGGTTTAGATAGTAACCATATCGTGGCAGCCGCAGAAATGGTGGTAGCAAGGAAAAAATAGTTTCGATGAAATAATAACAGGGAGCCGGTTTTCGAACCGGCTTTTTTATTTGGCATTCCGTACCAGGGCCGGATGATCAACTGCTGTTTAAAAGAATCCCGCTTTCGCACATTCCCTGGTTAAGCAATATGGTCTCGTACGGTTATCAACCAAACGGCTGACCCCCGTCATTCAAATATAAACCGCTGACCACTAATTTGTATCCAAAACCAGGTTATGAGCCAGACACACATTCACCTCCTTGTCACTCACCTTCCTATTGTTGGTTCCATATTGGGAACACTGGTGCTGCTTTACGGACTATGGTCAAAAAGTAATGAAACAAAATTAGCCGCATACTATGTACTGATCCTTTCATCGCTGGGGTCAGTACTATCCTATTTAACCGGTGAAGCAGCGGAAGAAAGCGTGGAAAACATCCAGGGGATTGCAGAAGGCGCCATTGAGCAACACGAAGATTTTGCGTTGATTGGGTTTGTTGCATTGATCGTGTTGGGGTGTTTTGCATTACTTGGCGTTTTTTTAACAATAAAAAAATCCGCCTGGATCAATAAGGCCGCGTTGCTCACGTTATTTACCGGGTTCATCAGTTTTGGTTTAATTGCCTGGACCGGGTATCTCGGCGGGCAGATCAGGCATACCGAGGTGAACGCAAATGCCATCCAGGCTACCCCCCAACATGAAAACATTCAACAACAAAAAGACGATGATGACTAACACAAACATGATATGACAAATATTTTTCGATATTAAATTAAATAAAAATGAAAACCTTACTTTTTAGCCTGTTAACGCTCGGCATGTTTTTATTGGCTTGTAGTAACGATGACGACCCTGTATCTACTATTTCGCCCACCGATGTACGCAATACCCTGGGTACCGGCACCTGGAGAATTACCTACTACTGGGATTCTGATCACGAGGAAACGTCAAACTTTACGGGTTACACTTTTACTTTTGGCGCAGCAAATGTGGTAACCGCCACTAAAACAGGTTCAACCGCTACCGGCACATGGTCTACCCGCACGGATGACTCCAGGGTAAAATTAGACTTGCTGTTTGCTACGCCAGCAGACTTTGCAGAGATCAGCGATGACTGGCATGTGACCGAACGAACCGCCACCAGGATTAAACTACAGGACGTGAGTGGTGGCAGTGGGGGAACAGACCTGTTGACATTTGAGAAAAACTAAAGGTCAATAACAGCGCATTAAAATCTTTCAAATGAAAAAGATAAACCCGGGAGCAAATTTTGCAGTGTTTGTGCTGTTCTTCGGTGTTGCCTTACTTGAGGCATTCCAAACCGGGAATTGGACTATGGCCATATTCTGGGTGGCTATAGGTTTCGTATTTCTTATGGGCGACCGTGTTCGAAAAGACGAGGTTCGCTGATAATGATTCAGTATGTCTTAAGGACAAACCTCCGGGCGCTTTGTTTGTTCAAAAAGGAGAGGCCTGTTCTTGTGTGCTTAACATTTGCTTTACGGTTTCATAACCCAACCATAATACCCCTATCGAACGGATCGCCCCGATCCGAACTACTTTAGCGGCATAAAAAATAATTGTTTATGACCACTAAAAATTGGTTCTTCCTGGGAACAGCAGTAGTGCTTTTAGCCTCCTGCAAAAAATCTATTGAAACAGAAACCGGTGCGCCTGGCGATGGAACTGCCTTATCCAATGTTGCTGCAGGCAGCAGGGAAAATCCCGGATCTTTTGCGCTGTTAAGTACTACTGATATCGGCGACCTGGGCGCTGCTGAAATTTCTGCTTTTGACAAAAAGACCAACAAACTTTTCGTGGTAAATAACACAGACGGCAACAACCGGATCGATGTACTTGATTTTTCAGATCCTGCCCATCCCCTGCCCCTGGCAAGTATTTCGGTATCTCCTTATGGCGGGTTGGTGAACAGCGTAAGCGCATACGACGGACATGTGGCAGCAGCAATTGAAGCAATGCCAAAAACCAGTGCAGGTAAAGTGGTGGTATTCGATGCCGGAAATTATTCTGCACTAAAAGTAGTTACTGTAGGCGCTTTGCCCGACGACATTAAATTCAGCAGGGATGGAAAGATCATTGTAACTGCGAACGAGGGAGAACCCAGCCCAGATTATACCACAGATCCCTTAGGGACTATTTCTATTATATCAGTGAAAGAAAATTACGCTGTCACTACATTGGATTTCTCCTCCTTCGCTTCCCAGGAAACAATACTAAAAAGCAAAGGCCTGCGCAAGTTTGGCCCCGGGGCTTCTTTTGCACAGGATATGGAGCCGGAGTTTGTAACCATTTCTTCCGATTCAAGAACCGCCTGGGTTACCTTGCAGGAGAATAACGGTATTGCAATGGTGGACCTGGTAAATAAGGTCATCGAAGAAATTTTTGCACTTGGCTTCAAAAATTACAACAGCGCAGGGAATTCCATTGACCCCAGCGACAGGCCGCTGGGCACTATTTCCTTTAATAACTGGCCGGTATATGGCATGTACCAGCCTGATGGAATTGCGGTTTTGGATATGAAACCGGGAGACGACGAAAACGAACAATCCTTGTTGTCTGCAGGCAATAAAAACGGCAACCGTATTCCCTATCTTTTTACCGCCAATGAAGGTGATGCAAGGGATTATGCAGGATTTGCGGAAGAAGTAAGAGTGGGATCTGTCAATGTGGTGCTGAACACTGCTATTTTTCCTAATGGTTCCTTCCTGAAATTAAATGAAAATCTTGGCCGCCTGAACATCACCAATACCATGGGCAAATCGGGTAATGGAAATGAGTACAATGCACTTTACTCTTTTGGTGCCCGATCTTTCAGTGTGTGGAATGGCAACACTGGCGAACTTTTATATGACACTAAAAATTCACTGGAGCAAAGAGTAGTGGCTGCCGGCCGTTATGATGACGACAGGAGCGACAGCAAAGGCGTGGAGCCCGAAGGCATCGCTGTTGGGCAGGTTGGTAAAAAAATGTTGGCTTTTGTTGGGCTTGAGCGGGTAGATGCTGTGGCAATTTACGATGTGACTGATCCGCTGGCGCCAATTTTCCTACAGCTTTTGTCAACGGGCGATGCGCCGGAAGGTGTTTTGTTTATTTCAGCAAAAGACAGTCCTGTCAAACGAAGCCTTCTGGTAGTAAGTTCAGAAAATGATGGGCTTGTAAAAGTGTATATGCCGGCAATGTACTAAGCGCGTGGCAGATCGCGGTTCGCAGAGATATCAAAAAAAGATTGAAAATATTTTTCTACGCCCTATAACCCGATACAAATACACAAAAAAAGAGGTGCTGCAATCAAATGCGGCACTTCCTTTTTTTTACAATGATTAATGGAGGTGGAATGTCATGACGAAATAAATTCACTGTACCATTTGCCGGAAGCTTTTACAATTCTTTTCTGCGTCTCAAAATTGACGTGCACCAAACCGAAGCGCGGATGAAAACCTTCTGCCCATTCAAAATTATCCAGCAGCGTCCACACAAAGTAGCCGTTCACTTTCACCCCTTCCTGTTTGGCGACCAGCACCTGGGAAAAATAATCCTGCAGGTATTTAATTCTTCCTGCATCATTCACCCCATGATCGATGACTTCATCATTAAAAGCCGCGCCGTTTTCTGTGATGATAATTTCTTTTACCCCTGGGTAGGCATCGATCCTTTTTAATGCATAATAAATGGAACGTGGATACACTTCCCAGTTCATGCGGGTTCTCTCTACCTTTCTTTTGTCGGCCGGGAAAATTTTAGCCCTTACGAAAGGCATGAAGGGTGCATAACCCACCACTTCCCGTGTGTAATTCTGCAGTCCGATAAAATCCATCGGGAAGGCGAGTTTTTGCTCATCACCACTGCGCTTAAACTTTTGTATACGCTCCAGCACCTTTAATTCAGCTACGGGATAGCCCATACCCAGGAGGGGTTCAATAAACAAACGGTTGAGCAAAACATCTATTTTTGCTGCAGCAGTAATGTCTTTAGGGCGATCGCTTACAGGATCGATATGGGAGTACGAAAACGTAGTGCCGATGATGGCATCGCGGCATTCGTGCCGGATCACCCGACCGCCTTCTGCCTGGCATAATGCCGCGTGATGCGCAGCAGCAAGAAAATTATTCAGGCCTTTTTTACCAGCGGCATGTATCCCTAAAAAATATCCGGCGCCTGTGAACACCATGGGTTCATTCAGCACCATCCAGTGTTTTACCCGGTCTCCAAAATGTTTTATGCAACACCGCACATAATCACCGAACCAGTTCACAATGTCCCGGTTCGTCCAGCCTCCCCTCGCCTCCAGTCTTTCAGGCAGGTCCCAGTGATATAAAGTGATCCACGGCGTGATATTCAACTGCAGGCAGAGCTCAATCACCCGGTTGTAAAAAGCGATACCTGCTTCATTCACCCGGCCGGTGCCTTCGGGGAATATGCGGCTCCAGGAAATCGAAAACCGGTACTCGCGGATATTTAACTGGTCCAGCAAAAGAATATCTTCTACATACCGGTTATAAAAATCACAGGCGATATTGCCGTGGTGGTTGTCGGCAATTGTTTTTCTTTTTTGGGTAAACGTATCCCAGATCGAAGGGCCCTTACCGTGCAGGTCATGCCCGCCCTCTACCTGGTAAGCTGCAGATGCTGCCCCCCAAAGGAAGCCTTTTGGAAATGGCTTTAATTCATTGTGTAGCATCAAAATCACTCCTTATCGTTATGAAAGACTTACTTTCT
>JAKFCK010000711.1:0-3693 GCA_036676685.1 Chitinophagaceae bacterium
GGAAGGTAGAGATCAAAAATGCGCAGTTGCTGGTGAACGGGAAGAAGATCATGGTCCATGGTGTCAATCGTCACGAACATGATGAGTTGCTGGGTCATGTGCCTACCAGGGAATTAATGATAAAAGATATTCAATTGATGAAGCAATACAACATCAATGCCGTTCGCACTGCACATTACCCGAATGATCCGCTTTGGTTAAAGTTGTGTGACGAATACGGGTTGTATGTGGTAGATGAAGCAAACATTGAAATACATGGTATGGGTGTGGCGACACAGCCGAACCTGGATACAACAAATCATCCTGCCTATCAGCCGGAGTGGGCTCCTGCAATAATGGATCGTATAAAACGAATGGTTGAGCGGGATAAAAATCATGCATCTGTTATCACATGGAGTATGGGAAATGAATGTGGAAATGGAAAGGTTTTTCATGATGCCTATTTATGGATCAAACAACGGGATAAAAGCCGGCCCGTCCTGTTCGAACAGGCAGAAGAAGATTGGAACACTGATATAGTCAGCCCGATGTACCCCGGCATTCAAAGTATGAAACGATATGCGAATGACCCCACAAAAAAACGTCCTTACATCATGTGTGAATATGCGCATGCCATGGGAAACAGCAGTGGCAATTTCCAGGAGTACTTTGATATAATCAAGGCAAGCCCGCACATGCAGGGTGGTTTTATATGGGATTGGGTGGACCAGGGCATAAAAACCAAAGATGAAAACGGTAAAACGTACTGGGCTTTTGGTGGCGACTTTGGTGCGGGGCATTTGCAAAACGATGAAAACTTTTGTGCCAATGGATTGGTAGCAGCAGACCGCTCACCGCACCCGGGTATTTATGAAGTGAAGAAAGTATACCAGGATATAATATTTAAAGACCAAGACTGGCAAAACGGGGTAATTGTTGTTCAAAATAATTTCAATTTCACAACGCTGTCAGGGTATCAGTTTAAATGGGAACTGCTCAATAATGGAGTGCGGGTACAATCCGATACTTTTTCACTTAACCTGTTGCCATCATCATCTGCAGAAGTAAAACTGAATTTACCGGCGACCAGTAAAACAGGTGAAATATTGTTGAATGTTTACGCCCTTACCAGAACAGCAACGGCAACAATTCCTGCCGGGCACGAAGTGGCCCGCGAGCAATTTGGAGGAAAAACGAACCGTTTTTTTGTACAGGATCATCCAGCTTCGGGTGAATTGGCAGTAACCACAGCCGGTGATATGCTCAGCTTTAAATCAGGAAAGATCAGCGGTAGCTTCAATATCAAACAGGGGAAATTTAACGCCTACAAGGTGAGCGATCATTCACTGGTCAATACTTTTCCTGAGCCTTATTTCTGGCGGGCGCCTACCGATAATGATTTTGGCAACCAGATGCCACAAAAGTCAGGCTTCTGGCGAAACGCACACAATCTCCTGCAACTTGCGGGGGTAAAAGTTCATGAACAAAATAAGGATGGATTAGTCATTGAATGTAACTATACAATGAGTGCGGTGGACATACCTTATACAATTGCTTACCAGGTATTAAATAACGGTAGTGTGAAAGTAACGGCCACGATGACTTTGGCCGATAAGAAAACACCGGAGATGCCCCGCTTTGGTATGCGTTTATCATTGCCTAAGGCTTATGAGTCTATCGACTTTTATGGCAGGGGCCCCTGGGAAAATTATCCTGATCGCAATACCGCTTCTTTTATTGGCGTATACCGGCAAAAATCAACCGAACAGTTTGTAGCCAATTATATACGGCCGCAGGAAAACGGGTATAAAACAGGTGTACGCTGGGTGCAGTTTTACGATCATAAAAAACATGGCATTAAGATAACGGGCGCGCAGCCGATTTGTTTCAGTGCCCTGCCGTATACAGCAGAAGACATGGATCCCGGGGTTACAAAAAAACAACAACATCCATCTGATCTGAACGAACGAAAATTTATGTCGGTGCATATCGACTTAAGTCAACGGGGAGTGGGGGGAGATAATAGTTGGGGCGCTTACCCGCATGCGCCGTATTTATTAACGGATAACAAGTATACTTACAGTTATATTATTGAGCCTGTTTCAAAATAAAAATATATGAATAAAATAGTCACCCGGTTCCTGGTTGTTACGTTTTTACTACCTGCATGTATTACAGCACAGGCCCAGAAAACTAAAAATACCAAACCTAATATTGTGCTGATCTATACCGATGATCTTGGTTTTGGTGATGTAAGCAGTTACGGTACCTCAGCTATCCCCACACCGAATATTGACCGGCTGGCAAAAAATGGTGTACGGTTTACCAATGCGCACGCAACATCGGCTACCTGCACACCTTCCCGCTTTTCATTGCTTACCGGTAAGTATGCCTGGCGAAAGGAAGGCACGGGTATTGCGCCCGGTGATGCAACATTGCTCATACCGGTAGCAACAACAACCCTGCCCGGTATGCTGCAAAAAGCAGGATACAATACAGCGGTGATCGGTAAGTGGCACCTGGGTCTCGGGGATGAAAAAGGCCCTGATTGGAATGGAAAAATTACGCCGGGGCCAAACGAGATCGGTTTTAATTATTCATTTCTCATTCCTGCAACGGGAGATCGTGTTCCCTGTGTATTCGTGGAGAATCATCATGTAGTAAACCTCGATAAAAATGACCCGATAAAAGTTAGTTACACCGGGTCCGTTGATCCAAACGCGCCTACGGGAAAAAATAACCCGGAGTTATTAAAAATGCAACCATCACACGGGCATGATATGACGATCGTAAATGGTATCAGCCGTATCGGGTATATGAGCGGCGGCAATGCTGCACTCTGGAAAGATGAAGACTTTGCCAATATACTTGTACAGAAAGCAACCGCTTACATTACGCAGCAAAAATCAAATCCGTTCTTTTTATATTTCTCCACACATGACATCCATGTGCCCCGTATTGCACATGAACGTTTTGTTGGTAAAAGCGGTATGGGGCCCAGAGGTGATGTATTGCTGCAATTAGACTGGACCGTTGGACAAATTGAAGAAGTGCTGAAGAAAAATGGCCTGTTGGAAAATACACTGATCATTTTTACCAGTGACAACGGGCAGGTGATTGACGATGGATACAAAGATGAAGCTGTAGAAAAATTAGGCAATCACAAACCAGGAGGCATATACCGCGGAGGTAAGTACAGTGCATTTGAAGCGGGAACAAGGATCCCGATGATTGTCAGCTGGAAAGGAAAAGTGAAGCCGGGTAAGGTAAATAATGCGTTATTCAGCCAGGTAGATCTTTATGCCAGCCTGGCAAGTTTAGCGGGTATGACCCTGGAGAAAGGGCAGGCGCCTGATAGCAAAGATCATTTGCCCGTATTGCTCAATAAAAGCAATACATCACGTGAGTTCCTGGTTGAACAATCCCTGAACTCCACCCTGTCCCTGGTAGTGGGTAACTGGAAATATATTGAGCCTTCCAAAGGGCCAAAAATAAATAAGGACACCAATACAGAATTGGGGAACGATCCAAAGCCGCAATTATATAACTTAGCAGGCGATCCCGGCGAAACAAAAAACCTGGCAGATATGTATAAAGAGCGGGTAAATGAAATGAAGCAGCAGCTTGATACAATCAAACAAAAATAATCCAGGCATCACGTTTTTCGGATAAAGGGGTTCGGTCTTATGAAATTGGATCATAAAATTCTACATG
>JAKFCK010000712.1:0-2455 GCA_036676685.1 Chitinophagaceae bacterium
CGCTTTAACTTCAACGCCTTTATAAAACTTGCGCCTATTAATAATCAACTAATATTTAAAAGCTTTACCACCAACCATTACTTCCTGCGTTTTTTCGTCAAAAGTTGCTTTCATACCGGTTTGAACTGCGGCATTGGTCATGATGGTTGCCACAGAGTGAGTGTAGCCTGCTTCTACCGGAGCGTTCGGTGCCTTGCGGCTTCGTATGCATTCCATCCAGTTACGTACATGGCTGGAAGTAAGCTGGTCTCCGCCAGTATTGGCAGATGCCACCACTTTTTCAACCGGCGATAAGCTGCTCTCAGGCAATAAAACAGGTTTCATCTTCATTGCCGAGGCATGGTTTTCTTTTAAACCGCCTTTTGATGATACCATATTGGTGTTCAGGTTTAATTCGCCGCCATTGGAGTAATAAATTTCCATCGGATTTTCATCTCCGTTGTGCATACGCGATGAAAAAGTAACTTGGAAACCTTTGGTAGGATCAGCCGTTGGGCCGTAATCAAAAACCGCCGTGGTGGTATCCCAATTGGTGCGGCCGTCTTTCCATTTATAAATTCCGCCATTTGCAACCACGCTGCGGGGATGTTGCAATCCGGTAAACCAATGCACCGTATCAATTTGGTGGCTCATCCACTGACCGGGGGCACCTGAGGAATAAGGCCAAAACAGTCGGTACTCCAAATATTTTCGGGGATCGAATTTTTCGTACGGGCGGTTCATGATAAACCTTTTCCAGTCGGTATCTTCTTCTTTTAATTGCCCCACTAAATCCGGTCTGCGCCAGCGGCCTGGCTGATTAACATTCCATGTGAGTTCAACCATGGTTATATCGCCAAACTTGCCTGATCTGATAAAATCATTGGCGGCATGGTAATTTCTTCCGCTTCTACGCTGCGAACCTATTTGAACAATCCGGTCTGTGGCTTTGATGGCTTTCAACGCGGCCCGGTTGTCTTCCATTGTTTCGGCAAAGGGCTTTTCGCAATATACATCGCAACCAGCTTCCACCGCTTCAATGGCATGTAACGCGTGCTGAAAATCGGCCGTGCTGATAAATACGGCATCGACCAGCTTTTTATCGTACATCTCTTCATTGTTCCGGCAGGCGGTTATATCGTGCTGCATTTTTTCTTTCCAAGTTGCGCTTCCTTCTTCCCTTCTTTTCTTCCATATATCAGAAACGGCAACCACATCAAAATTTAATTCCTTGTGATGATTCAGGAAAGAGGGCATTAACGAGCTTTTATGCCGGTCTGAAAAACCCACCACGCCCACTCTTACCCGGTCATTTGCCCCAACAATACGGTTATAGCTTTGTGCCGACCATGAAACTTTGGACACCAAAACGCCAGCTCCCACCATTGCGGCTTGTTTAATAAACTTACGACGCGAATCTTTTAATTTGGTCATTTTATTAGGATTAGTTAAGATCTTTGATTTTTATACTTCTAAAAGAAACAGCGTCTCCATGATCCTGCAACAGGATATGGCCTTTTAGTGCCATGCCAAAGTTGGGCCAGTCTTTATACTTGCTTCCAGCAACAAGGGCCAGAAATTCTGCTGATCCGCGTTTATACTCCAGAATCTTATATCCGTTCAGCCAATATTCGACCTGATTATCGGGATAGACCCTGATCATCCCCTGGTTCCATACTCCTGGTTTCTTTCTGGATGCCGGTATTTTTTCCGAAGCGATCAGATCATATAAGGAACCTAACGTGCGGTTGTCGTTCATGCCCAATTTTGCATCGGGGTGCCTATCGTCATCCAAAATCTGGTATTCGGGTCCGATCGCCGATCCTTTATTTCCTTCAGCTTCGGTCACAAAATATTTTACGCCACTATTGCCGCCCTCGGCCAGGTTAAAATCAAACTTTAACTCAAATGCTTCGTATTCTTTTTCGGTTACAATATCGCCGCCGTTTGTAGATTCGCCACCGGTTGATTTACTGACGCTTAATGCTCCATTTCTAATTTCCCAGCCTTTCTCAGGAAACCCGGTTTTATAAGCACCTCTCCAGCCTTTTGTGGTTTCGCCGTCCCATAATAAGGCGTATCCATTCTTCTTTTCCTGTGCAGATACGTTATTGGGGATTGTGTTTGCCACAAAAATATCATCGATAGGGGAGGGCTTTAAATGGCTGGTTTGTATTTGAATATTCCGCCATCGTATTTGTTTGCCGGGCTGCTCTTCTTTATTGATGGAATGAACCTGTAACGCAATAAAGCCTTTCGCTGTTTCGGCATCCTGGAGGTTAGCCGTGGGTATGCCGTTTACCCAGGTACGGATGCTGCTGCCGATACATTCTATGCGGTACTTGTTCCACTGGTTATTTTTAAAAGCTTTTTTTCCTTCGGGATTATACGCTTCAAAAGTAATCCATTTTGCCCGAGGGACAATTCCCCGGTAACCAGGAATACTCAGACAACCTTCCCAGTCTTTTTCTTTTTC
>JAKFCK010000713.1:0-3712 GCA_036676685.1 Chitinophagaceae bacterium
CTCCGGGTTTGTTGTTTAATGCAGCATAAAGGTCCATAATGGCCTTGTAAGATCGGAGCGTGTCTTCCGGCCGGGCATCGGGGGCTACCGGTGCAGAGAAATAAATTACATGTTTATCTTTCTGCATGCGGGAGAAAGCTTCGCGCACTAACCTGTCGATACTTTTATTGTCACTAAGGTAATTTTCTGCTATCTGTTGCCGGAAGTTGGCAATATCATATTCAATTTGCGGCAGTGTGTCTAATCTTAGCTCCCTGGCCGCCTGTACTTTAAGCTTAAAATTTGTGTACAGGTCCACATATTCGCGGAGTGATTTTTCCGGGTCAGTTGCCGGTGTCCTGTTTTTATTATATGCCTTTAGAAATTCATCCCTGGATATGGTTTGGTTGCCATAGTGAATGAAAGTTTGCGAAAATCCGCCGGCAGCACTTAGCGCCAAAATCAACAGGAGGGAAAATCTTTTCATGCTTAAACAGTTGTTTTATCGGGTTTGTCTCAGTTTTTTGATGTACTCCATTTCACGTGCAGGAGGTCATTCATTTGCTCCAGGGTGAGTTTTTTACCTACTATCCTCTTCTCTTTGTCCAGCAGGTACAAGGTGGGCGTTTGTGTGACATCATACAACTGTCGGAAAGATGGCCGCTGCATTTCTGTGTTGGCTTTGGTCATTTCCGCTGATTGGTAAACATGGGTCCATCCAAGCAGCTGATGGTCGCTGATGTATTTTTTCCAGCCAGGCACATCCGTTTCAGACATTACCGCATAGATGCCCACATTTTTATTTTTCCAGCTGGCCCGGTAGATGGAATCTATACGGGGAATTTCTTCTTTACAATGCCCGCAGTTGGGATCCCAAAACACCACTACCGTATAATCTGACTTCAGGTCATACAACGCAGAAACCTTTCCCGCAGTATCCAGCATCTCCAGGTTGGCTGCTTTTTCTCCAACAAGGTTGGACATCAGCATGTAGGCCCGCCGGGTAATGGCTTCCATTTGTTTTTCATTTAACCAGGGACTTAGACCCTTACTATGGTATTTTTCAAACAGGTGTACAAAAACGGCATCCTGCCCCATGTATTTAGGACTGATATAGTTATCGGTGAGCCAGTTGAGCAGGTATTTATACATTTCAGGGGCACTCCGGGCAAGCAGGAGTTTGTAATCCGCATCCCTGATAATACTGTCCGGCGACTGCGGCATCACTTCACCGTAATAACGTTTAAGCTTAGGGGTAAAAAAGGGCGTGCGCACAACAGCTTCATCCATAAAAGTTATGCCATCCCAATAATGGGTTTTATAATACTGGTAGTTTTCCAGGGAGTCCTGCCTTGTAACAGGAATTTTTGTAGGGTAAGGGGGCTCCTTCATGGCATTCAGTATAATGGCCATCAGGGAATTTGGGTTTTTGCTGATGAGATTATTCCGGTAATCATTCAGTTCCTGGTTTGTTTTATTATAGGCAGCTTCATGTATAGCAGAATCTTTTGCAGAAGCTGCATTGATGTAAGCCTGCCTTTGTTCGAAAAGTTGCTTTCCCTTTACCGAAACAAACTGCTGGTACTGCTGGAACAGCCCGTTTTCCGGCGCGCCGGTTACCTGCATGTTCAGCAGGTTGGCCGTATCTGCTTTTATGGTAATATTGATATCTTTTTGTTGACCAATAAGAAAATCTGTGCTGATTCTTTTGCCCGGGAATACGATTGCATAAATACCCGGGGGTAAGGTCCTCTTTCCTTTAAATATGGCCAGGCCTTTTTCGCTCACTGCTGCGGAATCTTCCACGCTCAGGTTTCCGCCGGCATGATGGGTAAGATATGCTATGCCAGACCTGTAGTTTGACTGCAGGTTTACCTGGAATGACTGGGCCTGGCAAAAAATGGTGATCTGTTGGAGAACAAATAGGGTAAATAGTATTTTTTTCATATCTGTAAAAGCAGAACAAATGTATTTAAAATAGCCGTGGAATAGCTACACTTAACAAAGCTATAAGGTTTAACCCAACGATTAGTGTTACCTGCGCGGATTTTATACAATGCATTACCAGTAATTTTGCCTCGTGAGAAAAAAGAACAAAAACCAGCAATTACACAATATTTCAATTACAGATTATGCCGCCGAAGGCAAAGCGATTGCACGGCATGAAGGCAAGGTGATTTTTGTATCCGGGGCGGTCCCCGGGGATACAGCCGATATTTTATTAACGAAGAACAAAAAGGACTGGGCAGAAGCAAGGGTAATACAGATCACCGGTTATTCGCCGGAAAGAGTATCCCCCTTCTGTATGCATTTTGGCGTGTGCGGTGGATGTAAATGGCAAATGCTGCCCTACGACAAACAATTGGTCTACAAACAACAGGAAGCAGAGCAAAACCTCCGCCGCATTGGAAAGGTCACGGATGCCATTTTCCTCCCCATCGCGGGAGCGGATGACACGGTATATTACCGCAACAAACTTGAATTTACATTTAGTAATAAGCGGTATTTACTAAGGGAAGAAATTGAGCGGCCTGAAGAAGAAGGCCCGACCGCCTCTGAAGGGGCCCCCTCCAAACCTCCCCTGGCAGGGGAGGCTTTCGAAGTCCTAAATGGATCGAACGAACTTTCTGAAATTGAAGAGTTCACAGGCCCCCGGCCGGGGGGTGGGGGAGCTTTAGGTTTTCACGTTCCCCGCATCTTTGATAAAATAATTGATATCCATGAATGTTATTTAATGGATGGCGTAAACAATCGGATCCGCAATACGATCCGGGATTTCGCACTCGCAAGCGGATTCAGCTTTTATGATATCCGCCAGCACACGGGCTGGTTGCGCAACATAATCATAAGGTATTGTACTACCGGCGAGCTGATGGTGAATATCTGCTTAAATTACGACGACGAGGCACACAGGAAGTTGTTACTGGACCACGTCCTGGAACAGGTGCCGGAGATCACTACCCTGTTGTACACCATTAATCCGAAATGGAATGACAGCATCTATGACCTCACCCCGGAAGTTTACTACGGTAAAGGATATGTTGTGGAGAAGCTCGGTGAATTTGACTTCATCATCAGTCCCAAGTCTTTCTTCCAGACCAATACGAAACAGGCCGAAAAATTGTACAGTATCACCCGGGATTTTGCAGGGCTTACAGGTAAAGAAATTGTGTACGATCTTTATTGTGGTACCGGGAGTATTGGCATTTTTGTGAGCAAAGGTGCAAAAAAGATCATCGGGGTGGAAGTAATAGAAGAGGCGATTGAGGATGCGAAGAAAAATGCCGCATTGAATAAAATTGAACATGCTTCTTTTTTCGCGGGCGACGTGATAAAAATCTGCAATGATGAGTTTTTTGCATCCCATGGTAAACCGGATGTAGTGATCACGGACCCCCCGAGGGCCGGGATGCATGAAAAGCTGGTGATCAAATTACTGGAAATGGAAGCACCCCGGATCGTTTACGTGAGTTGCAACACAGCCACGCAGGCAAGGGATATACTGCTCCTTTCGGAAAAGTATTCGGTGGAGAAGATCCGGCCGGTAGACATGTTCCCTCACACCCATCATATAGAAAGTGTGGCTTTACTCACTTTAAAACAATAATTTTTTCCTCCCGGTTTCAAACAGGCTGGATTTACAACAAAGCTCTGGCGCGCTGAATTAAGAAACGCTAAATTTGTAATATGGCTTTTAATAATTATGGCAATAGTTTCCAACGGACAACCACGG
>JAKFCK010000714.1:0-1702 GCA_036676685.1 Chitinophagaceae bacterium
CGATAGCTAAAAAAACAATAACAAAACCAGTAGCGACCAAAAAAGTGGTTAAGCCGGTTGCCAAAAAAGCTAGCCCGGTGGCAAAAGCCAAATTACCAGCTAAACCTGTGGCTAAAAAAATAGTTGTGAAACAAGCCGCACCGGCTGTAAAAACACCCGTTGCAGCGCAAAAACCGATCCCCCAGACAATGAGTAAGAAAGCCGAAGATAAAAAACCAGCAACCAAAGCTGTTGCTGCCAAGCCCGTTGCAGCAGGTCCCAAAGCCACTGCAAAAAATCCAAAGGATATCAAGATTGCGCCTGCTAAACCAGTGAGCATTCCCAAGATAACTACTAAAACTGCCCGTAAGTACCAGCCCGATTTTACTAAATCGGTATTGGATCAACCTAAAAATGATCCCGGTGCACCAATCGTTAGATATAACGATGCGGACCTCGCCGAGTTCAGGGAACTTATCCAACGTAAACTGGGAGCGGCTAAAAAAGAGCTGGCTTACCTTCAAGGGCTGATCACCCGCAAGGATGAAATGGGCGGCGATGAGAGCGATAACAGGTACATGACGATGGAAGATGGCAGCCTGAGTATGGAAAGGGAACAACTTAGCCAGATGGCAAGCCGCCAGATCACTTTTATTGATCACCTGGAAAAGGCCCTCATGCGTATCGAAAACAAAACTTATGGCATCTGCAGGGTCACCAGTAAATTAATTGATAAGGCCAGGCTGAGAGCAGTGCCACATGCCACCCTCAGCATAGAGGCTAAAATGGGACAGGCGAAGTAGTTTGTAATTGATAATTATATAGTTGATAATGGAGAATGGCGAAAGCGGTTCTCCATTATTCGTATTGGGGTATGCCCCGCCCAGGGGTGGCACGAAGACATCTGCAAAAGATAAAAGCCGGATAAACCCGCAAAGTCAGTAATTTTACCCTGATAAAATAAGCAAGATTATGTTAGAAGGAAAAAGACAGAAACAGGTGGCAGCAGTGCTTGAAAAAGAATTAAATGACATATTCCAGCGGTTGGGTCTAACGATGATGGATGGGGGAATGATCTCAATTGCTTCTGTAAAAATAACGCCCGACCTTTTTGATGCACGGGTATACCTCAGTTTCTTCAAAGTGGCTGACCCCGTTAGTGCCTTAAAATCAATCGAGGAAAGAAGCTGGGAAATAAAGCGGGAATTAACCACCAGGGTGAGGCACCAGCTGAGAAGTATGCCGCAACTCAAGTTTTTTATTGATGACACCCTGGATTACGTCGACAAAATTGATAAGCTTTTTAAAGATATAAAAGAACAGGACGAAAACAATCTGCCTAAACCCTAGCCTCATCTGCCGATGTACCTCTCATTTGCGTGGAGATATTTTAAAGCAAAAAAATCCGCTAATGCCATCAATATCATTGCCTGGGTCACCACGGGCGTTATAGCCTTTGCCACCTGCTGCCAGGTGTTGGTACTCAGTGTTTTTAACGGATTTGAAGACCTGGTAAAATCCCTTTATTCTTCCTTTTACACCGATCTGAAGATTGTGCCGTCACAGGGGAAAACTTTTGTGATGAATGAAGAGTTGTTCAGGAAACTGGGGCAGCAACCCGGCGTGCACGCGGTGTCATTGATCGTTCAGGAAAAAGCACTTTTACAAAATGGGGAAGCCCAAACTGTTGTGAACCTGAAGGGGGTGGATGATAATTTTATCA
>JAKFCK010000715.1:0-6432 GCA_036676685.1 Chitinophagaceae bacterium
ATGGGGAGAGAAAAAAGTTCCGGCAGATTCACTAAAGTATGGGGTAGCCTTTTATGATCCTATATTCACAGACCTTGGCTTTAAAAGCGGGGATAAGATCGTGGCCATCGATGGCGAAAAATTAGAAGACTACAATAAATTCTTAAAGAAACTGATTGTAGTGGATAGCTCTGTAAGCATCATCCGCGACGGGCAGCCCATGAACCTTGCTATGCCGGTAAATCTTATCGGCAAACTCGTGGAAAAGAAAAAACATTCTGATGGCCCGTTGATCAGCCCGAGAGTACCTGTAATTGTGATGGAAGTGGCAGACAGTGGGGCTGCAAAAGCAGCCGGTCTTCGGAAGGGCGACCAGGTGATTGCCGTAGATAGTACAAGCACTACTTTCTATGACGAGTTTTCGGCATATATGAGCAATAAAAAAGAGAACGACAAGGTTACGCTAACGGTTAAACGAGGTGATACCACTGCGGTTTTGCAGACCACCCTGATGGCCAACGGGAAGGTTGGTTTTCTCACGCCGGCATTGGCAGCGCAATACGATAGCCTGGGTATTTATAAATTTTCAGTGAAAAAGTATGGCTTTTTTGCCGCTTTACCTGCAGGGGTAAGAAAGGCCGGGGAGGAACTCATGAGTTATATCGACCAGTTTAAAAAGATACTGTCACCCAGCACGGAAGCTTACAAAGGCGTGGGTGGTTTTAAAGCGATGGGCTCTGTATTTAGCGGCGACGAATGGGACTGGGAACATTTCTGGACCATCACTGCATTTTTCTCTATCGTACTGGCCTTCATGAACCTGTTGCCAATACCTGCACTCGATGGCGGTCATGTGTTGTTTACGCTTGGCGAGATGATCACCGGCAGGAAACCGAATGAGAAGTTCCTGGAATATGCCCAGATCTTCGGTATGGTAATACTCCTGGCCCTTATGCTTTATGCGAACGGGAACGACTGGTTTGGATGGGGAAGGGGGAAGTAGTTCATGGTTCATAGTTCATAGTTCATAGTACGGAGTTCATGGTTCATAGTTCATAGTACGGAGTTCAGGAACTGCGACACTGTCTCCTATGAACCATGAACCAATGACAGAACAATCGTCCACACAAATCACATTGTATAGGAGCTGCGACACTGTTCTCCTATGAACCATCAACCATGAACCATGAACCCATGACAGAACAATCGTCCACGCAAATCACATTGTATAGGAGCTGCGACCCTGTTCTCCTATGAACCATCTGCCATGAACCATGAACCAATTCTATACCGCTTCAAACCACAACAACCCTTTTTAAAACCCATGCGCCTTTTTTCTAAAATCGTCTTCATCTTCAACACCTGTTTTATCGCTGCGGCTATTCTGAGGCTTGTAGAAATGGCCAAACGTTCGCAAGGTAACCTTGATGCCCTGATACCACTGGCACCGCTGGAAGGCGCGCTGGTGGTCCTTGGTTACAGCGCAATTTTCCTCAATGCCTTTTTTGTGTGCGTGTACCTTTACAGGTTAGCAGCGCGGAAATTGAACTTAGTGCAGCCATGGATTGTTTATTTTAACTTAGTGATGTTCCCGGTACAGGTATGGTATTTTTTCTTCGCTAATTTTTAGACATGATCAAAGGGATTCTCAACAGTAAAAGCACCAGGCTATTCATCATATTAGCCGGCTTTTTTATAACAAATGCACTCATTGCAGAAGTCATCGGCGTGAAAATATTTTCCCTGGAAGATACCCTGGGAGTAGGCCGGGCCAACATTCCTCTTTTTGGAGCTAACTTTAGTTTCCATCTTACGGCCGGGGTTTTACTGTGGCCGGTGGTCTTTGTAATGACCGACATTATCAATGAATATTACGGTCCAAAAGGGGTAAGATTCTTATCATTCCTGGCTATCGGGCTCATCGCTTTTTCCTTTATAATTTACAATGCTGCTATAGCGTTGGAACCCTCCGAATACTTTTCTATCGGTAATGGTATTAACAAACCTGATAATGCTTTCCGGGGTATTTTCGGGCAGGGGTTATGGATCATCATCGGTTCCATAGTTGCTTTTCTTATCGGGCAGATTTTAGATGTGCTGGTATTTCACCGCATTAAAAAGATGACCGGGGAGAAAAATATCTGGCTGAGGGCAACAGGTTCCACAGTTATATCCCAGCTAATTGACAGTTTCGTCGTATTATTTATCGCCTTTTACATCGGGAAAAGGTTACAAACCGGCCAGGGCGATCCCTGGAGCCTCAACCAGGTGCTGGTTACCGGTACGGGTAACTATATTTACAAGTTCATTGTGGCTATCCTAATGACTCCTGTCATATATTTGGTACACTATTTTATAGAAAAATATCTCGGGAAAACAGAGGCTGCAGCATTGAAGAATGCAGCCATGTCACGGGATAATGATTGACCTTACCGGATTTTCCCATCAGGTATTGCTGTTTAAACCTGGAATTCCAATAAAATAAGATCGCTGCTTTCCAATGCCGCCATTAAAAAAGATCATACCGGTTCTCTTTTTTGCCTTTGTTGCAGGGACTGCAGTTGTATATGCACAGGATGATGTGCCTAACGATAGTTTTTTCCTGGCTAATAAAAAGGGTATCCTCGGCAGGATCGGCAGGAGCATCGCTGTTTCCGGGGAATACACGGTTCCGACTAAAAACGTGGTGCGTTATAAGCGCTACCAGGGCAAGATCATCCGGTCTATCAGTACGCAACCGGTGGGGTTTAACTATGACCTGAACGGAAATGAACCCATCCGGAAAAGTTTTTTCGTAAAAATTGCAGATGCCCTTCACACCAACACACTGCCCGGCGTGGTGCGAAAAAATTTATTCTTCCGCGAAGGGCAAAAGTTTTATCCATTGCTGGTGGCGGATAATGAAAGGTTTTTAAGGGAACAAACTTTCCTGCGCGACGCCATGATAGAGGTTTTCCCCTCTTCCCGTAGTAATGATTCAGTAGATATCGTTATTCTTACCCGGGATGTATTCTCCATCGGGGGAAAAGTGAACATGAGTAATACCAAAAAATATGAATTCGAGATAAAGGAAGAAAACCTTGGCGGCCGGGGACACAAACTCTCCCTGTTGGGTTTATACGATGGCATAAGGGATCCCGGCTTTGGTTATGGGGCAGAATTTGTAACCAGGAACATCCGGGGCAGTTTCATTAACTGGACATCGGGTTTTAATACTTTTAATACTGCGTTTAACAGCGGGCGCGACGAAGAATTGAAAATATACACCAGGCTGGAGAAGCCCATGGCCAGCCGGTATTCGGCTATCACAGGGGCCCTGGAACTCTCCTACAATGAAACGAAAAATGGATACATTTCTGACTCACTCTACAACACTGATTTTAAATACCAGTTTGTAAATGCGGACGTTTGGGCCGGATATAATTTTGGTTACAAAAAAGGGAAAGTAAAGGACTCCGAAAACCGGCTGCGCCACTTCGTGGCACTACGTGGTTTTTTTAACTGGTTTTATGAAATACCTGATAAGTACCAGAATTTTTACAATTACAATTATGCTGACATCAATGGTTTCCTGGTGTCGTATAACCTTTACCGCCAGAACTTTTACCGAACGAATTTTGTATATGGGTTTGGCAGGAATGAAGATGTGCCTGAAGGTATCAGTGCCGCAGTCATCGGCGGATTTACCAATAAGCAGGGCGTAAAACGCGCCTATTACGGACTTGAGTTCGATGCCAGTAAATTTAACCGGAACAGCGCCCTGTATTCGTATACTTTTAGAACAGGGGGTTTTGTAAAGGACTCCCGGTGGCAGGATGTGGATGTGTTGATGAGCGTGGATCATTTTACCAAACTCAAGGCCTTAAATCCCTTTTGGTATAACCGGCTTTTTCTTTCATTGTCCTATACAAGGCAGATGAACTCAAACCTGAATGTGCCCCTGTTCCTGGAAGCAGAACATGGTTTACCTTATTACCGCAACGGCCGCATCGAAGGACGGGCGCGGACCACGGCAAGGTTTGAATCTGCTTTTTATCATATGAGGCGATACCTGGGCTTCCGCTTTACGCCGTTCGTTTTCTCTGATCTGTGCCTGCTGCAACCGATGAATGAGCCACTAAAAAATACCAACGGTTTCACGGCCGTGGGAGGTGGTGTGCGCACCCGCAATGAAAACCTGGTATTCGGCACCATTGAACTCCGGGGGTTCTTTTTTCCAAGGGTGACTGAAGGTGCCAGGAACTGGAAGGTGGAAGTAACCACTAAACTCCGGTTTAAATACAGCAGTGATTTTATCCGCCGGCCAGACTTCGTGGTGTACAATTAAAACTCCGGGTATGTATACAAGAGAACAGGCCGCTGCCATCCGCCAGAATTTCTGGACCCGTTTTGGAAAATATATGGCGCCGGTATTATCAGCAGAAGGGGAGCGGGTAAACTGGGTGAATTATAAGACCGGTATTCCCAATTTGTTTTTCCGGATGAATGCAGATAAAGAGCAGGCCTATATCGGGATAGAGATCAAACACAAAAACCCGGAACAGGCCACCTTGTTATACCAACAGTGGGTTTCGCTGCGGCCCATGCTGGAAGAAGTTACCGGCGAAACCTGGACCTGGGAGGCATTGCACAGTAATGACACAGGGCAGGAACTTAGCCGGATCTACAGCAGCCTTGAACCCGCAAATATCTTCAACGAACAGGATTGGCCCGCCATCATTTCTTTTCTTAAACCCCGTATCATTGCCCTGGATACTTTTTGGGCCAATCATAAGTTCATTTTTGAAATGCTGGGCTAATATTTGTGGTGTACATGATAATGCTGAACTTTATACGTGCAACATTGTTTACTGAAAAAAAACTGGTATGAAATTATTAAATCGTTTAACCGGTGCCGCAGTGGTACTGTTATTCACCCTTTCTTCCTGCAATACGGGAAATGAAAAAAAGGAATCCACCGTAGTTACGGACAGCACAACAAAACTACCTGCAATGATAAAAGAAGAAGCAGTTACTTATAGTGCGGATACTGTGACCATGAATGGTTTTGTAGCCTATGATGCTGCCAATACCGCGAAAAAACCCGTGATATTGATCGTTCATGAATGGTGGGGCTTAAATGAATACACCAAATCCAGGGCAAGACAACTGGCTGAGCTGGGCTATCTTGCTATGGCAATTGATATGTATGGGAACGGTAAACAGGCAGCCAACCCGGAAGTAGCGGGCCAGATGGCCACGCCATTTTATACCAATCCTGCCATGGCCCGTACCAGGTTTGATGCAGCACTGGCTTACGTAAAATCATTGCCGGCAGCAGACAGCACGCAGGTGGCTGCGATCGGTTATTGCTTTGGAGGCACGCAGGTGTTGAACATGGCAAAACTTGGCAGCCCGTTAAAGGGGGTGGTAAGTTTTCATGGCGGCCTTGCAGGAGTGCCTGCCAATAAAGATTTATTGAAGGCGGCTGTGTTGGTGTGTCATGGGGAAGCCGATTCATTTGTGCCGGCCGCAGAGGTCGCACAGTTTAAAAAAGAAATGGATTCTATCGGGGCTGATTATACATTTAAAGGATATGCCAACGCAACGCATGCTTTCACGAACCCTGGGGCAACTGAAAACGGGAAAAAATTTAAAATGCCTATTGAGTATAATGCTGCCGCGGACTCGGCTTCATGGAATGATATGAAGGCTTTTTTTGCCCGGATATTCCCGTAAGCGGGCATCGTTTTTTAATTCATGGATCCTATGTAGCGTTTTCATGCGCGGCATAGGATTTTATTTTTTGCTATGGAACAAGCTAAATTTAGTGTGATCATTACGGGCGCGACAGGAATGGTGGGCGAAGGAGTGGCGTTTGAATGTATGCGCCACCCCGCTGTAGAAAACATTTTGCTGCTCAGCAGGAAAGCAAGTGGCATTGTGCATCCGAAAGTAAAAGAGCTGCTCCATGATAATTTTTTTGATCTCTCAGCGATACAGGAACTGCTGAGGGGGTATGATGCATGTTTTTTCTGCCTCGGGGTTTCTTCGGTGGGTAAAAGTGAGGAAGAGTACAAAAAAGTAACTTACGACCTCACGATGCATGTTGCACGCACACTATCCCGGGTAAATCCCGGGATGACTTTCTGTTACGTTTCCGGTTCGGGAACAGATAGTACCACCAGGGGAAGCCTTATGTGGGCGAGGGTAAAAGGCCGAACCGAAAATCACCTGCTCGCGCTGCCTTTCAGCCAGGCCTTTATGTTTCGGCCGGGTTATATGCATCCCACACCCGGATTAAAAAATACATTAAAGTATTACAGGTATCTCGGTTGGTTGTACCCGGTTTTTAAGAAAGTTTTCCCTGGTTTTGTGGGCACACTAAGGGATCTGGGCCTCGCCATGATCCGGGTGACTATAAATGGTTATGGTAAAAAACGGCTGGAGGTGAAGGATATAAATCACCTTGGC
>JAKFCK010000716.1:0-1883 GCA_036676685.1 Chitinophagaceae bacterium
AGGAAAAGGATCACATTTTAGTGGCAGCATCTTTGGTACATCCTAACCGTACACAAATTACTCACCTCAATTTTTATGTTATGCCATTTATTCAATCAGCGCAAAACAGTGCTGAACCCATTAATATTTATTACGAAGTGTTGGGAAAGGGAAAACCTGTGGTGCTTATCCATGGCTGGCCGCTTAGTGGGGCCATGTGGGAGTACCAGGTTACGGCATTAACCAGCGTTGGCCTTCGCTGTATTGTGTATGACCGCAGGGGTTTTGGTAAATCCGACAGGCCGTTTGAAAAATATGACTATGATACATTTGCCAGCGATCTTAAAGCCCTCCTGGATGCGTTGGACCTGCAGGATGTAACGCTGGTGGGCTTTTCAATGGGCGGGGGAGAAATAGCCAAATATTTTTCATTGTACGGGGGAGCAAGGGTAAGCAAAACCGTGCTCATCAGTGCCGTTGTTCCTTTTATGCTTAAAACAGGTGATAACCCGGATGGCGTGCCGCAGGAAGAATTTGATAAAATGGCGAAGGCAATGTTGAACGACCGGCCCACTTTTTTACAGGCTTTTAATAAAGACTTTTACAGCGTGGGCCTGGCCAATCACCCCGTGACTGACGCATATTTAAACAACACACTGAATAAAGCCATGGACGCATCGCCTATTGCCACGTTAGCCTGTGCCAAATCTTTTTCTTCAACAGACTTTAGGAACGATGTAATAAAAATTAATGTACCCACACTCATCATTCATGGCAATGATGACAAAACGGTACCCATTAAACCAACGGCAGAAGAAAGTGCCAGGCTAATCCCCGGTGCAAAATTCATCATGTACGAGGGAGCACCACACGGATTATGGTTCACAGAAAAAGAGAAACTGAATAAGGACCTGATTAATTTTATTGGTTAGCATTGCTCTACGATGCATAAGAAACTCCCGTCTTTGAGCGGGAGTTTCTTATAGAAATTCTAGTTCTTTTTATCCGGAACAAAAAGCATTGAAATAGAATTAACACAATGCCGGGTATTTTTTTGCGTGAAGCCCTCGCCTAAAAAAACATGTCCAAGGTGGCCATCGCAATTATTACATACTATTTCTGTCCGCATCCCATCCGGGTCGGATATTCTTTTTACCGCACCTTTTATCTCATCATCAAAACTTGGCCACCCGCAATGTGAATCAAATTTTGAATCAGATTTGTACAAAGGAGCATTACATCGCTTACAGATATAAGTACCCTTCTCGGTATTTTTCAGCAGATCGCCGGTACCGGGATATTCAGTGCCCTTGTTTACAATCACTCTTTCTTCTTCAGGGGTTAGTTTATTCCATTCCATGGGATTTGTTTTTTTTGAAGTGGCGGTGGCAGGCACCTGGGGGGATTTCTGCCCGCAGGCAGAGAAAACGAGCGCCATACAGCCAACCAGGCAATTAAATATTTTCATGATGTTACAATTTACGATAACATACGATGATGTAGATTGTTGCGGATGTTAAAAAAAACTGCACAGGCCGGGTAATCTAGGGAAGAGGGTCATAGCCATGGCCACCCCAGGGATGACAACGCGCCACCCTTCTTGCGGTAAGCCATAAACCTTTAATCGGCCCGTATTTTCTTAAGGCTTCAATGCCGTATTGGGAACAGGTAGGTGTAAACCTGCATTTGGGCCCCAAAAGCGGGGAGATGATCCACTGGTATACTTTAATCAAAAATATAAATGGCCAGCTAAGGATTTGTTTCAGTTTTTCCATTGTTCCATTGAATTAGTCTTTTGATGGCGCTTCCTACCTTCGCGTATACCAGCTCATATGATGGCAGGTCTTTCCCCACATATAATAAGAAAACGGACATTTTGGTATTGTTCTGCTCCAGGTGATTGT
>JAKFCK010000717.1:0-4481 GCA_036676685.1 Chitinophagaceae bacterium
AATATGGAATGCAAACTAACTATTACTAAATTTACGTTAAACTGAAAAGGTACAAACGGCTCTTAAATAATTACAATGGCATACGAAGACATTCATTTTGTAGACAGCACGAGGGCAGTTTGGAACTACTCCCTGTTCACCGAAAAAGATATTCATGCCTACCAGCATGGGAATTTGCACAATGGATATGAAAAATTTGGCAGTCATTTCCGGGAGGTGTTGACAACCGGTGGGTTTTATTTTGCCGTGTGGGCCCCAAATGCCACCGCCGTTTCTGTAATAGGGGAATTTAACGATTGGAAAAAAGACCAGCACCCTTTATTTGTGCGGCTGGATCATTCCGGCATCTGGGAAGGGTTTATCCCCGAAATCCCGCTGGGAACTTTATACAAATACCACATCACTGGCTTTAACGGTATTGAAGTGGAGAAAGCGGATCCTTACGCATTTTATGCAGAGTTACGCCCGGGTACCGCCTCCGTTACCTGGGAACTGGACAATGTGTGGGAAGATGCAGAGTGGATGAAGCACCGCAAAAAAAATAATTCGTTGCATGCCCCATGGTCGGTGTATGAACTGCACCTGGCCAGCTGGATGAGACCCGATAAAAATAACGAAGAAGCCTATAACACTTACATGGAAACAGCCGAACGGCTGGTGCCTTACATAAAAGCTATGGGTTTTACCCATGTGGAATTTATGCCGGTGATGGAACATCCCTTTGACGGAAGCTGGGGCTACCAGGGCACAGGATATTTTGCGGCGACATCAAGATTTGGCACACCGCAGGATTTTATGCAGTTGGTAGACCAGTTGCACCAGAATGATATAGGAGTGATCCTGGACTGGGTGCCATCCCATTATCCTTATGATGCGCACGGCCTTTATATGTTTGACGGCACGCATACTTATGAGTATGCAGATATGCGCAAAGGATTTCACATAGACTGGAACAGCTACATTTTTAATTATGCCCGTGGGGAAGTGCAATCGTTCCTGCTGAGCAGCGCGCATTTCTGGATGAAAAAATACCACGCAGACGGGATCCGGGTAGATGCAGTGAACTCAATTATCCGCCTCGATTTTTCCCGGAAAGAAGGGGAGTGGGAGCCCAATATTTACGGTGGCCATGAAAATATTGAAGCGATAGATTTTATCAAAAAATTCAATACGGTTATTTACAGGGATTTCCCTGATACGCAGACCATCGCTGAAGAAGCATCAGACTGGCCGGGTATGACCATGCCGGTGCATGCCGGTGGTTTTGGTTTTGGGATGAAGTGGATGATGGGCTGGATGCACGACAGCTTCCGTTATTTTAAAAAACTACCGGAACACCGGCCGCTTCACCAGGATGATTTCACTTTCAGCATGATGTATTTTTATGACGAAAATTTTATGCTGCCCATCAGTCACGATGAAATTGTGCATGGCAAGAGCCCGATGATCTACAAAATGCCAGGCAACGAGTGGGAGAAATTTGCAAGCCTTCGCCTGTTCTATGCCTACATGTTTACCCACCCGGGGGCAAAACTTTTATTTATGGGCAACGAATTTGCCCAGACATCTGAGTGGAATTATAAATCAGAGCTGGACTGGGGCCTGCTGCAGTATACACCTCACAGCAGTATGCAGGAGTGTGTGAAAGAGTTAAACATGCTTTACAAGACACACCCCGCACTTTATGAGCTGCAGTTTGATCCCAAAGGTTTTGAATGGGTGGCCACTGAACACCGGCATGAAGGCATACTTTTATACAAACGAAAAGGAAAGTTAAAGGAACAGGACCTGCTTATTGTTTTAAATATGACACAACAACCGCACCGCGGCTGGACCTCGGAAATAAAAGGTAAATTGGAGTGGAAGGAAATTTTTAACAGTGACAGTAAAACCTTCTGGGGCAGCGGTGATTATATGAACGAAACGCTGGAATGCAAGGTTGTTGATAAAAAAACAAAAACCTGTGAAATAAAATTCAATGTTCCGGCGTTAGCTGCTGTAATACTCCAGTGATTGGAATAATTATTGCTTATACTACAAATTATGAAAAACCTCCTTCTGGCAGCGGCAACGCTCATCACAGGCCATGCCTGGGCCTTCAATCCAGACAGTTCCTCCGTTTATTTTAACAAAGGGTTGCAGGAAAAAAGCAATAAGCGCCTACTTGTGGCCAGCCAGGCTTTTGAAAAAGCCATCACATTTGATCCTAAGTTCAAAGAGGCTTACCTGGAAAATGCGCAGGTGCTCATGGAAATGCGGCAGGTACATAAGGCTAAAGAAAACTATACGAAACTTTTTGAACTCGATCCAACGAATAAGGTAGCCATTCGTGAACTTACTGAACTTTATTACAACTACAACCAGTTTGATAAGGCTATAGAATTTGCTAAAAAATGTAACGACTGTGCAAATACGCAGCGTATCATTGGCATGAGCCTGTATAAGCAGGAGGATTATGCTGCTGCGGAACAGGAATACAATTTTGCAACGGCTACTTACAATGACGGCAACCTGCAGTTCACCCGCCAGCAGAGTAAGGTGGTTTCACTTAAACAGGAATTCCAGTTCAAGAGCAACCAGTTGAAGGATCTGCAGGTGCAGGTAGAAAGCAGTACGACGCAATTAAATGAAGCTGCAGCAAGTATTACGGAAACCGCTGCCGTACTCGCCGAAACCGAGACCCTACTTGTGGATATGTTGCACAACAAGGCCGCCGAAGAAAAGAAATTGAATGAAGCGGACCAGGCTTATTACAATTTGCGCAACGTACTTGCTGCAAAAGAAAGTGAGCTTCGGCATAAGCAGAAGTCGAAGGAAACCATTGATACTTTATTGAATGAGATAAAGGACAAGCTAACCGAGCTGAAATTACAACTGGCAGGAATGAAAGAACGCCTGCATGTTGAATTTAAAATTGACCTGGATGCCATCATTGATGAGCCCCGCACCGGCGAGGTCCCGCTGGAAGAGCTCCAGGAAAAAAATGACCGCATGCGCAAGCGCCTGGAAAATATCGGTGAAGTAAATCCCACCGCTATTGAGGCCTATACAGAAATGAAAAAGCGCTATGAGTTCATCATGGAGCAAAAGAATGACCTGGTAACGGCAAAGGATAGCCTGATGCAGACGATACAGGAAGTGGAAGCGACCGCCAATCAGCAATTCCTCGATACATTTAATAAAGTAAGAGAGAATTTTCAGAAAGTGTTCAAGGCACTCTTCTCAGAGGAAGATACGGCTGATATGGTATTGGTGGATCCGGAGAATCTTGCTGAGACAGGTATCGATATCATTGCAAAGCCCAAAGGAAAGCGCCCCAGCAGCATCGGCCAGCTGAGCGCGGGAGAGAAGACCCTGACAGCAACAGCCTTGTTGTTCGCGATCTACCTGATAAAGCCGGCACCGTTCTGTATTCTGGATGAGGTGGATGCACCGCTGGATGATGCCAACATCGGCAAGTTCACCAATATGATCAAGCAGTTCAGTGATAATTCACAATTCATTATAGTTACCCATAATAAAATGACCATGAGCGCTGTGGATGTGATATATGGTGTTACCATGCAGGAAGCAGGCGTCAGCAAGCTCGTTCCGGTAGATTTCAGAAGCCTGAATGATAAGCCGGCAGCAAAAGTTTTAGAAGCCGTTTAGAAATATAATTACCATTAAATTCAGGGGGAGTAGAAATACTCACCCTTTTTTGTTAGTTATGTTGAGTTTATAGTTTTTAGTTTTTAGTTTGCGCGTTAGAGTATGAGTCAATTGTTGCATTACTAAAAGATCAACCTAAGATTCAGGCTTTCACAAGAGAACTAAAAACTAAAAACTAAAAACTGGCTTTATGCTCCGAACTATCTTACTGCTTACCGCTTCCAACATCTTTATGACCATCGCCTGGTACGGGCATTTGAAGAACACACAGATACCATTATGGAAAGCGATCCTTGTGAGCTGGGGCATCGCATTGTTTGAATACATGCTGATGGTGCCTGCAAACCGTATCGGCTTTGGTTCGGGTATGACGGGCTTTCAGCTGAAAATTACTCAGGAGGTAATAACGCTTGTGGTGTTTAGTGTATTTGCGGTGTATTATTTAAAGGAGCCTTTTCATTGGAAGTATCTGGTGAGTTTTGTTCTTCTCTTAGGGGCGGTGTACTTTATGTTTAAAAAATAATATACTTAAGGGGGATTGTATTCAGGGAATTTAGTTAATATTTTACGCGAAGGAATTAGTATTTGTTGTCATCCTGAGCTTGTCGAAGGACGGAGCGTAAAGCCGTCCTTATATTTTTGTTTAAAGAATAAAATACCAAATCATTCGAATTGAAATTATTTCATAACTACTTTGTTTATATCGTTGAATGTTCCGATAGCAGTTATTACACAGGAATTACAAATGATGTCGATGGGAGAGTGCTTGAGCACAATCAAGGAATAGATACCAAAAGCTACACTTATTCCATGAGACCGGTGGTGCTTAA
>JAKFCK010000718.1:0-17334 GCA_036676685.1 Chitinophagaceae bacterium
ATGGTCCATGGTCCATGGCCGTTCGTCCGGGGGGTAAAACTTTAAGAGTGGGGTACTTGCCTTACAGGTGCCTGTACTCTGTATGGATGGTTAATTTTATGGAAGTAAAAGTATTTAGATTAAATTTTAATTTTTTAATATGCCTGGTTTTGCTGGTTGCCCATGGCAGGCAGGTCACTGCACAAAAGATCCAGTATTGCAGGGAAAATGTCTTTATTACCAACCCTGATAATTTGCAACTGGTGGCCAATATAGCGGGTAAACACCACCTGTTGAGTTTTAATAAACATGAACGTCCGCAGATATTTATCTACAATGACGCACTCGAACTGGCTGCAAAGCTGAGGTTTCCCTTTTCAATTCCGGACAGGTCGGAGGTGCGGGTCATTCCCTTTGATAATTTTTACTACCTCTACATCCGTACCCGTTTCAGCCGTGAATATTTTTTGTGGAAGATCGATGCGAGTGGCGGCTTTACTAATTTTACCACACCCTTTCGCCAACTCCTGGCCTCCCAGTCTCATCATATCAAGCTGGGTTTCCAGTTAATTGAAAGCGGCGAACATTTATGGATGGTGTACCATACTGACCTGGCCAATCCGGAAAAAAACACCATCGTCATAACACAGGCAGACAGCCTGCTCAACGTGGTGTTTTCTCATAAGGTTCAATATGCTTTTAAAAGGGATGAAGAAAGATTGCACCAGGAGATCCTGATGTTCGGAAGAAACCTGTTTGTCCTCAAAACAGCCCGCAGCGGCACATCGCTAGAATTAATGAAGGTGAACCTCGCAACCGGTTATACCATCAGTAACACATTCGCCAGTTCGGGATATTTTTATTCGCAGTCATCCTTTCATTACAATCCTGCAGACTCTTCCGTTACGGTATCATCCATCCTCACAGAACCGAGTTATGCCGTAGGCGCAAAACGTTTTATATTCATCAGCCGGCTGAATAAGATCCTGGCTGAAACGGAACCTTTTATGATCCTAAAGTCGCAGTTTGTAAAAAATACGGGCACCAATTTTTTATTGGTCGATGGTTATTCAAAATGGATGCGGTTAAGGGCTGAATGGGGACAACCCGGTAATAGTTTGGATGACAACAGCATCACCCTTCACCAGGACCTGACTATGCCGGGCAGCAATACCGGTAGTATCACGGACAATAACCGGCTGCTGGCAAAGGCGAGCTCTTCAAGGTCTTCGGGTTCATTTACAGATGCCCGGCAGGGTATCCGTTTTTCATTGCTTGACAAAAAGTTTAACCTTGTTGGCGATACCCTGCTGTCTAATGTGAAAGATTTTTACACGGTCAAGGCAGACGACTTTGTAAGTTTTGAAGCCAATAATAAAGAATACCTCATGGTGACGCAGCAATTTGCGAGGAGGAGCCGGGGCCTCCTGATGGTCCATTCAAATGAAACACAACAGTTAATATTCAGGGAGGTGAGAGTAAATGACAGGAACCACTACCTGCTGGCAAAATCCCAGCTTATTTTTCAAAAAGGTATCATCATTCCTTATACACGAAAACAGGAAGCGGGACTGGTAAAAATTACGGTGGAATAAACTCAATTTGATGATTTGGTGATTTGGTAATTTGATGATTGACGTGGCTGTTGGTGATTTTTAGCAGCAACAATTATTTATGAAGACTGGTGAATTTTCTTGGAGTATCCCGGAAAATTTTATGAAGTGGCAAGAAGAGCCGGGAAAAAATGGTATGTCGCCGGTATCAATACAGATTCACGATAAAACTGAATGATGGTTTTTTATTGTGATCGAATAAATAAATCAATGAAATGAAAAAGATATTTGCCTCCATCGGTTTCTTACTGCTTTGTACGGTTGCTTTTGCCCAGAAGGGAGTTGTGCCTAAGCCCTTATTTGATGACCCGGTTTATCATGGAGCGGCCGACCCGGTGATCATTTATAATAAAGCGAAAAAGAAATGGTGGATGTTCTACACCAACCGCCGGGCATCCATTCAGGATACAACAGTGCAATGGGTGCATGGCACCAGGATCGGGATCGCAGAAAGTAAGGATGGGGTAAAGTGGAAATACCTGGATACCACCAACATTAAATTTCGTCGGGATAGCGGGTACACGCATTGGGCACCGGATGTCATTGAACACAACGGCACTTACCATATGTACCTGACATATGTGCCCGGCACGTTTAAAGACTGGAACCACCCGAGAGTAATCGTACATCTCACCAGTAAAGATCTGCGCAACTGGGATCATCGATCCACATTGAAGCTGGTGAACGAAAAAGTAATTGATGCTTCCGTCTTTAAGATCAGTGATTCCTTATGGCGTATGTGGTACAACAATGAAAAAGATGGTAAGAGCATTTATTATGCAGATAGCAAAGATTTATATAACTGGGAAGATAAGGGGAAAGCCATCGCTGCAAGGGGAGAAGGTCCCAAGACTTTTTGCTGGCAGGGAAAATATTTTATGATCGTAGATGCCTGGAAGGGAATGGAAGTGTATTCCTCTGTTGATTTACTCACCTGGAAAAAACAAGCTTCCAGGATATTGGAAGAACCGGGCAAAGGCAAAGATGACCAGGCCATTGGCGGGCATTGTGACGTGGTAGTGCATAATAATCGTGCATTTGTTTATTACTTTACTCATCCCGGCAGGAGTAAAACAAATCCTGCAGCCAGGGGTTCATTTGATGATAAAAGGAGCGTGATCCAGGTAGCAGAACTGAAATATATAAACGGGGAAATTGTTTGCAACAGGGATGAACCGTTAACTTTCAGGCTGAAATAAAAACAAAAAATGTATGCCCCGGTTCGCACACGAAACGGAAAGGAACTGTCCGCCTGCGTTCTCCGCCTGCGTTCGTGGCACACGAACGCAGTACAACCACGGACCGCGGCCATGAATTGTCCGCCTACGTTCGTGGCACACGAACGTAATACAACGTTTCGTGTGCCACGAACCACGGCAATGAATTGAAATATATCAATGAAAAAATTATTAGCAACAGGGATGAACGACTAACTTTCAGGCTGAAATAAAAATAAAAAAATGTCTTACACAGCAAACGATAATCGTTACCAGGAAATGGTTTACCGTAGATGTGGCAAAAGCGGTATCCGGTTACCTGCTTTATCATTGGGCCTCTGGCACAACTTCGGCGATGTGGACGATGAAGCCGTCTATCGCAAAACACTGCGCACCGCATTTGATTTAGGTATCACGCATTTTGATCTCGCCAATAACTATGGCCCTCCTCCCGGTAGCGCAGAAATTAATTTTGGTAAGATCTTAAAAGAAGACTTTGCTGCTTACCGGGATGAGTTGATCATTTCCACGAAAGCAGGTTATTATATGTGGCCCGGGCCTTATGGCGAATGGGGATCGAAGAAAAATCTTATCGCGAGCCTCGACCAGAGTTTAAAACGTATGCAGCTGGAGTATGTCGATATTTTTTATCACCATCGTCCCGACCCGGATACGCCATTGGAAGAAACCATGGCAGCTTTAGATTTGATTGTCCGGCAGGGGAAGGCTTTGTATGTTGGGTTATCAAATTATAAAAGTGCAGAAGCCACGCAGGCATTTGCTATCTTAAAAGAGCTGGGTACTCCCTGTTTGATACACCAGCCTAAGTATTCTATGTTTGAACGATGGGTGGAAACGGATGGTTTGTTAGATGTGCTGGAGGTAAACGGTGTGGGTTGTATTCCTTTTTCCCCGTTGGCGCAGGGCTTATTAACGAACAAATACCTGCACGGCATCCCCGAGGGGTCAAGAGCAACAAAAGGCGTTTTTCTCAGGAAAGAACAAATTACCGAAGAGGTATTAATAAAAGTAGAAGCCCTGAATGCGATTGCAGCAGATCGCAATCAATCGCTGGCGCAAATGGCGCTGGCCTGGTTGCTGAAAGATGAGCGGGTGACTTCGGTATTGATTGGTGCCAGCAGCCCGGCCCAGTTGATTGATTCGGTTGCCTGCCTGGGAAACCTGGTTTTTACAGGAGATGAATTGACAGAAATTGAAAATATTTTAAACTGGTGATGGCGAAGGGAGTTTCACGCAAAGAAGCAAAGGGAGTTTCACGCAAAGAAGCAAAGGAAATAAAGAAGCAAAGAGAGAAAAACATTATCCCTGCCTGCTTTGCATCTTTTGTTTTTTTCTTAGCGTCTTTGCGTGAAACTTGAAATGCGTTTCACGCATAGTAGCAAAGGATATAAAGAAGCAAAGAGGAAGCAATATTTACAACATGACCCCTTCATTGTTTTGCATCTTTTGTATTTTTCTTAGCGTCTTTGCGTGAAACTTAAAATGCGTTTCACGCAAAGGAGCAGGAGTCCCCCAAAAAGTGCGAAAGTTCATGCTGATTGAAACCAGGCTTTTGCCTAATTTCTGCAATAAATCTGCCTTTTTGCCTTTTTTCTTGCTGAATTTGCTGCTTTTCTGCCAAAATATTGATTCCAGGTCTGTAACCGTTTTTTCCGCCGATCCATTTTTGGTTACAACTGCACGCGGCCGTTAGAGTTGTAACACTTTTTGGCCAGGCTTGAAAAACGGTTACAAAGATTAAGGGAGTTTTTTGGCTATTTTACCCGTATATGGCGTGTTTTAAGCGAATTTTTAGCGGTTTATGCCACATTTGACCGAAAAATGAGTGTAAGCTTTTTGCAAAACCGGAAACAACAGCAATTGGATGAGGGAAACGTTTTCAAGGGTTTTGTCTCACCTCAACTTCAAAAACTATTGCCGCGTAGGTAGCAGTTGTCGCGGTCTTTCCGATAGCAATCGGAACCGCCAACCGCGAAGGGGAAAAGCATAACCCCTACTTGCTTCTTAAAAGAATTGCTGAAACATTTTCCCGAAGTACGTTTATCGTAACTGGCCCCGCAAGCTGCGGTGGAAACGGGGCCACGCCAGCCGGTGGGGCAGGCAGGCAACGCCACGGCAATTACTTTATATGGCGGCAAGGTTCGTGCATCAGAAACGATAAATACGAACCATGGTGAAAGAAAATGTACCTAGTCATGGAATTGAACATCAACCCCTTGCCCGGACTTGAATAGGGAATTGAAGGAAATTATCCGCAGGATGCAGCAGGATGCCAGATACGCTCATTAATCTATATTACGACCTCCTTAATCGATTGTATGCCGCTAAAATATTTTAAAGGATTGTTGTGCTGTTGCATGCTTTTTAGCTGTAGTATAAGTATGGCGCAAGTGAAAAATCCTGGTTTGAGCGTCACAGGTGAGTTCGTTCCCAATGCTTTTCCTCTTATTAGCATCAATACGATCCCCGCGTTTTATTACGATACCAACGACGCAAAAGTTGTACAGGTGGTTGCCGAGGCTTTTGGGAAGGACCTGCAACTGGTTTCCGATAAGCAATTGGAACTAAAAACAGGCCAGGTTATCACAGATGAATTTGCTGTTCTTGCCGGCACCATCGGTCAGTCAAAACACATTGATCAGTTGATAAAAGAAAAACGGATCGATGTAAGTGCAATTCAAAATAAGTGGGAATCTTTCTCTATTCAAATAATAAAAGGAAATAACAATGTCGAAATGCCCGGGCTCCCCTTTAGGGGCGGGGGGGTACTTGTTATCGCCGGCAGTGATCCCCGGGGAACTGCCTTCGGTATATTTCATTTATCCCGGTTAATGGGAGTGTCCCCTTTTGTTTGGTGGGCTGACGCTACGCCACCGAAAAAGAAACAGTTATTTATTTCCGGTAGCTACACTTCCGCAACCCCATCTGTAAAATACCGCGGCATTTTTTTAAACGATGAGGACTGGGGCCTGCAACCATGGGCGGCAAAAACATTTGAACCAGCAACAGGAGATATCGGCCCGAAAACCTATGCAAAAATTTTTGAACTGCTGCTGCGGTTACGGGCTAATCTGATATGGCCGGCGATGCATCCCAGTACGAAAGCTTTTTTTCACTATCCCGGCAATGCACAAATGGCAACTGATTATGCGATCGTGATCGGCAGTTCGCATGCAGAACCCATGTTACGTAATAACGTGGACGAATGGAAGGAGAAAACCATGGGGCAGTTTAATTTCATTACCAACCATGATACGATCTATAAGTATTGGGAAGACAGGGTGATACAAAGCAAAAGATTTAATGCACTCTATACATTGGGTATTCGGGGGGTACACGATAG
This sequence comes from Chitinophagaceae bacterium, assembly GCA_036676685.1. Lineage (GTDB taxonomy): Bacteria > Bacteroidota > Bacteroidia > Chitinophagales > Chitinophagaceae > Ferruginibacter. The sequence goes on from JAKFCK010000718.1 coordinate 6,174, forward strand.
CAAAATGCTCGGCGCCAATACCCTGCAGGAGCAAAAAGAAGTGCTGGATAAAGCAGTAAAGGAACAACGGGTAATGCTGGCGAAGCATATTAACCCTTCCGTTGAAAAAGTGCCGCAGGCATTTATTCCTTATAAAGAAGTACAGGATATTTATGATTATGGTTTTGAAGTGCCGCAGGATGTAACCCTGGTTTGGTGTGATGATAACTACGGGTACATCAGGCATTTTCCAAATGAAAAAGAACGGGCGCAAAAAGGAGGCAACGGTGTTTACTATCATATTTCCTACTGGGGCCGGCCACACGATTACCTCTGGCTGGCCAGTACTCATCCTGCACAGATCTACACCCAAATGCGGTTGGCATATGACAAAGGGGCGAAGGACATGTGGATCGTGAACGTGGGTGATATTAAACCGGGCGAGTATTTAACCGAACTGTTTTTAGATATGGCATGGTGTATTGATTCCATCGCCAACAATCAAAAAGGATTAGAACAACATTTGTTTGGCTGGCTGGCAAGAGAATTCGGAACAACGAATGCAAAAGAAATTGTCCCGGTAATGAATGAGTACTACCGGTTGGCGTATATACGAAAACCTGAATTTATGGGTGCCACCAGAACAGAAGAAAGTGATCCGAAATACAAAATAGTGGCAGACCTGCCCTGGAGTGAACCCGAAATAAGGTTACGCTTGAAAGATTATGCGAAAATCGATGCGAAAGTAGTACAGCTGGCAAAACGTATTTCTTCCCCAAAACAGGAAAGCTGGTTCCAGTTGATTGAATACCCGGTTAGAGGTGCAGCAGCTATGAACCAGAAATGGTTGTACGCACAACTGGCAAGACATGGCAAAGCCGGGTGGAAATTGAGTGATGATGCATACGATACAATTGTTGGACTAACCAACAGGTATAACAGCCTTGGTAACGGAAAGTGGAAGTACATGATGGATTTCAAACCAAGAAAACTGGCTGTGTTTGATAAGGCAATCCAAAAAACGGCGGACAAACCTTTGCTGCAGCCCGTAAAACCATCGTTTGTTTTCAATGGAACAGATTATACAACATATACCGGCCAAAAACCATTGGCACATGGCCTGGGTTACCAGCGTGGAGCACTAAGTTTGCCCAAGGGAAGTGCTGTCTCCTATCCATTTACATCGAATAAGGATTCCCTGCGTATCGTATTGGCATTGGCACCCAATCACCCTGCTGACGGAACAAAGATCCGCTACTCCATACAAGTGGATGACGGGCCTGCGCAAACAATTGATTATGCCACACAGGGAAGGAGTGAAGAGTGGAAGCGGAATGTATTAACCAACCAGGCTACCAGGACAACAAACCACCTTGTTTCCAAACCCGGAAAACATACGGTAAAAATCACGGCAGTGGATGAGGGCGTTGTGGTAGACCAGGTAAAACTATTTTGGAAATAATATTAGTCAGAAATAAAACAACCCCTACAAATGTCCAGGAATTACAAATTTTTGTTGTTTGCTGCCTGCAGCTTATTACTTTTTACCTCGCTGAAGGCGCAACTAAAACAAATTCAGTTTCTCTCCGGCACGGATGCTGCACACACCGTGCAGTGGGATTTCTTTTGTACAGCAGGCCGCAACAGTGGCGAATGGAAAAAGATCCAGGTGCCAAGCAATTGGGAGCAACAAGGCTTTGGAAACTATAACTATGGCCGCGATTATAAAACCAATGGAAAAAATGCCCGCTTTTATGATGAGAAGGGGATGTATAAATACTCTTTTAAAGTACCCGCTGCATGGAAAAACAAACAGGTGAATATTGTCTTTGATGGCAGTATGACTGACACAGAAGTGAAGATCAATGGCAAACCTGCCGGCACTATTCACCAGGGTGCCTTTTACAGGTTCAAATATGATATCACGCCTCTGTTAAATTATGATAAAACGAATTTGCTGGAGGTAACAGTGAGTAAAATGAGCGCTGATGCGAGCGTGAACAATGCAGAACGCCTGGCGGATTACTGGGTCTTTGGCGGAATTTTTCGTCCCGTATTTTTGGAGGCTATGCCAAAACAATACATTGACTATGTAGGCATAGATGCAAAAGCGGATGGAAAATTCTCCATGCAGGTGTTGTCCAAAGGGCTAACACAAAATGCTGTAGTGGTTACCACCATTACAGATGCCAATAAAAAAGTAGTAGCCACAACCAAAACCAGCCTGGCAAGGTCTGCAGAAAACATTATCGTTTCCACGCCGGTGTCAAATATAAAAACATGGACATCAGAAACGCCCAATTTATATTCCGCGAACGTGGTATTGCAGGATGCGGCTGGTAAAAAATTGTATGAGCTGAATGAAAAGTTTGGCTTCCGCACCATTGAAGTAAAATATGGCCAGGGAATTTATATCAATGGTTCACAGGTAAAGATGAAAGGGGTAAACCGGCATTGCTGGTGGCCGGAGACAGCCCGTGCGTTAAGCAAAGAACAGGAACTGAAAGATGCACTGCTGCTGAAGGAAATGAATATGAATGCCGTTCGTTGTTCGCATTACCCGCCGGATAAATATTTTTTACAACTCTGCGACAGCCTGGGTATTTATGTGTTGAACGAACTCGCAGGATGGCAGAAATATTATTCTGCCAAAGCCGGGGAACCATTGGTGAAAGAGTTGGTATTGCGTGACCTTAATCATCCTTCTATCATTTTCTGGGATAATGGCAATGAAGGCGGCACCAACAAAGAACTGGATGATGATTTTGTGAAATGGGATTTTCAAAAGCGTCCTGTTATTCACCCGCACCACCGCCCGGGAAATCATTTTAACGGTATCGATGGTAACCATTACGAAGATTATTACAGTACGCAAAAATTATTGAACGACTCATTGATCTATATGCCAACTGAAATGCTGCATGCGCAGGATGACGGAGGAGGTGGTGCTGCCATGGAAGATTTCTGGAACCTGCACTGGAATTCACAGAAAAGTGGTGGTGTGTTTATCTGGGCGATGGTGGATGAAGCGGTAGTGCGCACGGACCTGAACAATGTGCTGGATGCGAATGGCCTGAATGCGAATGATGGTATCCTGGGCCCTCACCGGGAAAAAGAGGGGAGTTTTTATGCGCTTCGTGAAATATTTTCACCGGTACAGTTGAAATTGCCCGCTCAACTACCAGCAACGTTTAGCGGCGAAATAGAACTGGAGAACAGGTTTCATTTTCTTAATACCAATCAATGCACTTTCTATTGGGCGCTGGTCGATTTTAGCAGGCCATTCGATCGTTTTGACGGCTATGTTGTCAAACAAAAAGGAACAGTCACTGCTCCAAACATTGCTGCCACCCAAAAAGGGACCTTAAAGCTGCCGTTACCTTCAAATTATAAAAATTATGATGCCCTTGTTATTGTTGCAAAAGATAATTATGGTAATGAATTGTATAAATGGACATCGAAAATAAAAACCAATTCAGCCATCCTCGATGGTTTTGTCTCTGCAAAAAATGAAGCTACCACCAGCAGGGAAACAGACACAGTATTCTCCATCACCGGGGGAGAAGTCACCGTTGTATTGGATAAGAATACCGGCAACCTGGTGACCACAAAAAATACAGCAAATGATTATGTGCTGTCCTTTAATAACGGCCCTGTGTTAGTAAAAGGTAATGCTGCGGTAACCGGTTCTAAAATGCACAGGGACGGGAATAGCACTGTGGTTGAATTTACCTACAGCGGCGATATGAAATATGTAAAGTGGAAAATCGATGCCAGCGGGTGGACAACGATGGAATATGAATACAGCGTGGAAGGTGATCAGCCTTTTGCGGGCATCAGCTTCAGCTATCCTGAAAATTATGTACTGGCATCAAGGTGGCTCGGTAAAGGCCCCGTTCGTCAATGGAAAAACCGTATTGCCGGTACGCCGGTAAATGTGTGGCAAAATGTTTACAATAATACGCATACCGGTTATTCACCGGTTGTGTATCCCGAATTCAAGGGGTATTACGGCGAGGTAAGCTGGCTGGAGTTAAGTACCGTGGAGGGTAAGTTTTATATGGCAACACCCGACACCGGTTTGTTTGTTCGCCTGTTCGATTTTTATGCCTTGAGTGCTGCCGGGAAACCGCATCCTGAAATTCCTGCAGGTAATATTTCGTTTCTTGATTGTATCCCCCCGATCGGGACAAAACTTGCAACAGGATTAACCACAAATACCAGGGTCTATGGCCCGATGAGTGAGCTTAATCATTTGACAGGAAATAAAAAACGAACCTTGTATTTTTATTTTGGATTGCCAAAGACAACTGATAGCAAAGAGCAGTATAGCCGGCCGGCGATAGACAATGTTTTCTGAGGAATTTCACGCAAAGAGGCCAGGAAAGCAAAGATGCAAAGAACACAAGAAAAGTTCTTTGCATCTTTTGTATTTTTCTCTGCGTCTTTGCGTGAAATCCTTTTATTTATAAAATACAATACACCTTGAAGATTCTCTCATTAATATATTGTTTACTGGCCGGGTTTGGCGCAGTGGCACAATCCAATGATCTCGTTTACATGTTTGCTTATTTCAAAGGCAACAGTAAAGATGGGCTGCACCTGGCCTACAGCACGGATGGGTACAAATGGCAGGCATTGAAAAATGACTCCTCTTTTCTTAAACCAGCAGTAGCAAAAGATTCTTTAATGCGGGATCCCTGTATCATAAAAGGAAAAGACGGATTATTTCATATGGTATGGACAGTGAGTTGGAACGACCGGGGTATTGGTTATGCCAATAGTAAGGACCTGGTAAACTGGAGTGAACAAAAATATATCCCGCTGATGTCCGGTGAGGATTCTGCAAGAAATTGCTGGGCACCGGAAATTACCTACGATGAAAAAAAGAACCGCTACATGATCTATTGGGCCACCACGATCGCCGGCAAATACAAAATGGATACGGTGATTGAAAACGGGTACAACCACCGGATGTATTACAGTTATACTAAAAATTTCGACAAATTCACTGAACCGAAGCTCCTTTATGATAAAGGATTTAATGTAATTGACGCCAGCATTGTTCGGGATAGGAAGAAATACGTAATGTTCCTGAAAGACGAGACCAGGCTGCCGCCGCAGAAAAACATCAAAATCGCTACCAGCAAAAAACTGCATAAAAATTATACTGCTCCATCTGCGCCTGTTACGGGTAACTACTGGGCAGAAGGCCCCACGGCCCTGAAAGTAGGGGACACATGGATCGTTTATTTCGACAAATATCGCGACCATGTATACGGTGCCGTGCAAAGTACGGATCTCAGGACCTGGAAGGACGTATCGGGTAAGATCTCCCTTCCGAAAGGTATCCGCCACGGCAGCATATTTTCGATCACTGCGGGTGAATTTGAAAGGTTAAAACGTTCGCTGTAGCATTCAGGATACCGCAGGACACCCTCCCTCCATTATTGTGTTACATTACGAGCTCAACGATTGTTTTGCTATGACATTTAATAATATTTTGCCCCGGTGGTTGCTTTTTATCGCGCTGATCACAATCTCTAAAACTGCCCTTTCCCAGTCGCCCCAAATGGACTGGGTGGCTAAAGTAGGCGCCAAATCCTTTCCAAAGTCGGATAAGGTGTTTAGCGTAAACAAGTACGGCGCTAAAAGTGATACAACCACCATAAATACAAAAGCCATACAAAAAGCTATTGATGCCTGTGCCAGGCAGGGTGGAGGCATTGTTACGTTTAAACCCGGCGTTTACGTGACAGGAAGTATTTTTATTAAGAGTAATGTGGTATTGAGAATTGACGAGGGTGTATTGATTCTTGGATCCCAAAATTTTGATGATTACCCGGACATTGACACCCGGATTGCGGGATTGGAAATGCGATGGCCTGCGGCATTGATCAACATGATCGGCGTAACGAATGCTGCGCTCACCGGCAAAGGGATCGTAAATGCAAGGGGTAAATTCTGCTGGGACAAATACTGGGCGATGCGCAAAGAGTATGATAAAAAAGACCTGCGCTGGATCGTGGATTATGATGTGAAAAGGGTGAGAACTGTATTGGTACAAAACGCGGAGAACATTACGCTGAAGGACCTTACATTTAAGAATGCCGGCTTCTGGACAGTGCAATTATTATATTCCACATTGATAACTGTAGATGGCGTAATTATAAAAAACAATGAAGATGGCAGTGGACCAAGCACCGACGGGATTGACGTGGATTCATCTACATGGGTGCTTATTGAAAATTGCGATATCGATTGTAACGATGATAACTTTTGCCTGAAAGCCGGGCGTGACTGGGACGGGCTTCGTGTGAATAAACCCACGGCTTATGTTGTGATCAGGAAAAGCATAGCCAGGCGTGGTGCCGGGCTGGTTACTTTAGGCAGTGAAACCTCGGGAGGCATTCACCATATTCTTGCTACAGAATTGTACGCAAAACACACCGATAACGGCCTGCGGGTAAAATCTGCGTTTACCCGTGGTGGTGTGGTAGAAGATATTTATTTCCAGGATTGTGTATTGGATTCTGTGAATAACGTTTTCCAGTTTAATTTGAACTGGTATCCCGCATACAGTTATTCCGAGCTGCCAAAAGGTTATGTGTATGATTCAATACCGGCACACTGGAAATCAATGCTGCAAAAAGTAACGCCACCCGAAAAGGGAATTCCAGCAGCGAAGAACTTTTACATCAATAATATAAAAGCCACACATGCAAAAACTGTATTCATGATCGGCGGTTACCCGCAATCCACATTAAAAAACTTTGTGTTCAGCAACAGCTCGGTTTCGGCTGCCGTTTTGGGTACAATGGAACATACTGAAGACTGGACTTTCAACAACTTTAAGATCACTATCGATAAGGCGGCACCGGTACCTAAACAAACCGGGCAGGAACATGAAGAACGATTGAAATAATTGCCCTAAAAGGAGGCGATGACATATCGCCTCCCCGGGTCTTGCTCAATCCCATCGTGGGGTGGCCAAAAATGGAGGGGTCTTCTGTCTTTGGCTCCCGGCCCCAAAATCCGCACTATTGGCCAGCCCTGGTTTCAATGCTACAATTAATTGCTTACCGCCTTTGGTTATGGTGCTGCCCGGGGTACAGGGCATAATAATAAACGTCTCCTTTGCTTTAAAAGCTTTTCTACCGCTAATTGGGGAATGCCGCAATTACGTGTAGATTTTTTTCCTCTTTAGACCACCAATGCGCCCCGTATAGGTTACGAATGATGCTGGCTTGACGCCTGTGTAGTAACGGCTGTTGTGATTGGCCATAGGCACATACTTTGTGCAATAAAAAGGGTAACCTTTTTATTCAATTTTAAAAGACCGATCATGCCAAACACATCCATAAAACGTACTGTGAAAAGCAATCCTTCTCCCAAAAGCAGTACAGCAAACAAATCCTCATCTGCTGGCAAAAGCAATAGTTCTTCAAAAGGCAACAGTGTTTCCAGGACTGCCGTTTCCTCGCGGCCCGGTACAATGAACAAAAGCAACGGAAATGGTCAAAAAAGTAACGGGATGAATCCCAGGACAGGAACTCCTGTTAGTGCAAGGAAAAACACCCCGTCATCAGACAACAGCCAGCTTGAGAAATTTTTTCATGATCAGCTTAAGGATCTTTACTGGGCTGAAAAACACCTGGTCAAAGCCTTACCTAAAATGCAGAAAGCAGCCACAACTGATGATTTAAAACTGGCCATAGAAGAGCATACCAGCCAGACCCAGGAGCAAATCACCCGTTTGGAACAGGTGTTTCAGTTGATGGGCCAGAAAGTACAGGCTAAAAAGTGCGAAGCAATGGAAGGCCTTATTAAAGAGGGTGAATCTGCTGTAGAAGATACTCAAAAAGGTAGTATGACCCGCGATGTGGCCATCATCATGTCTGCACAAAAAGTAGAACATTACGAGATCGCCAGTTATGGAACACTTGTTCAACTGGCTGAAACAATGGGCAATACGAAAGTTGCGGAACTTCTCCAGGCCACTCTTGAGGAAGAAAAGCAAACAGATCAGAATCTTTCAGCACTGGCAGAAAATAATATCAACTGGGAGGCAGAGTCAGAAGAGGAAGAAGAGGAGCCAATGGAAGATGATGAGGATGATGACGAGGAGGAGGATGATGAGTAAAAAATAAATTTCCTTGGTAAGGTTGGTGTCGGCCCCGGCTTTTACGATGTATTTGCCGGGTAGCCATTTTGTGCCTGGAAATAAGCCTGGAAAAAATGAGCCCTGTATAATTTTTTTTACCCAAACATCTGGCAGGCATCATTTTGGTCAGCATTTTGTTATCCGGTTAAGCTATCGGGATAGATAATAACCCGGGATTTTTATTTAACCAAAAAACAAATTCATGAAAACGATTATCGTACTCGCTCTTGCTGCAGTTTCCATTACTGCATGCGGCGATCGGAAGGACACAGACACCACCACAGTGACCACAGACACTTTAAACACATTTGCAGACACCAGTACAACCGCGATTACCGACAACACCACTGTTGCAAGCCCTTATGTACCAGCTGAAGGTGATGTAGCCTACAGGGATGGAAAACTTATGGTGTACAGAAATAATGCTTATGTGGAAGCGGATAAAGATGTAACCCTGGATAGTGGAATTGTAGTGAGACGTAACGGGGAAGTTATCCGTGATGGCAAAACAGTAAGGTTGGAAGAAGGCGAGACTGTCAGCAGGACAGGAAGGTTTTTCAACCGTGCAGGAGAAGCCATAGATGATGCCTGGGACGCCACGAAAAGAGGTGTGAGTAAAGCAGCGAAAGCAGTGGGTAAAGGTGCCAAAAAAGTAGGAGAAGAAGTTAAAGATGCCGTAAACTAATAAAAGTAGCCTGACCTACTTAAATATAAAAGCCCCCTGCGGGCTTTTATATTTTTTGGCGATCTTCACCACCAATATTACAGTGATGGTCGTTTGTGAGAACGGTATCTCCACATATACACATTTGAATTACAGTAAATTTATGAAACCTATTTTCCTTTATCTCAGCATATTATTTTGTTTGTCGTGTAACGAATTTGGTACCGGGGAAGAACGAGATAATTCGGGAAGGGAAAGAAAGTTACCTGCCAAAATGGTTTATTCTTTTGATTGCCTGAAATCAGATTCCGGCAAAGTATCGGAGATCTGGGGAAAAGCAGATGAACTAATCGGTAAAGTGGCTACATTTAATATTGAAGTGTCTGACCAGGAACAGATGCGATTTGGGGATACCTTCCTGATTGAATCTTTAAAAGATAAAAACTTTGTGATTGACTCTGTAAGCCCGGTCAATAAAAAACTGCAAACCATCCTGGACGACCTCGTGAGTGAACGTGCAAGGCCCACCGACATTGAATATGTGATCTACCTCGTACAGGACACAGCCCTGGTGAATGCCTATACAGTGGGCGGGAAGATATTTATCACTACAGCGATGATAAATAAATGTAAAAACGACGACCAGTTGTATGCTATTATAGGTCACGAGATCGGCCATAATGAAAAGGGGCACATAAAAAATACTCTTAAACAGTTAAAAGCCAGTAATAAATTTTTCGGTGAATGGGGCGGCGCCTTTTTCTCGATCAAACGCCTGCTTACCGGCTCGTTTAACCAGAAAAATGAGCTTGAAGCAGATTATTATGGCCTTGATCTTTCCTGGAAATTAGGTTATGATATATGTGCTATCCGGAGCTTCTGGGATGAAATGGCACAAGCGGAGGTTCGGGATGATATGTTTGATTTTTTCCGAACGCACCCTTATTCTGATACCCGGAGCAGCTGCCTGGTCAATCATATTAGTAAAAATTTTGGCGTGCAATGCCCATAACACCAGCCATCTGGACCCTTACGCCACTAAATGTTCCCCTATTCTATTATATTTCACACCCTTAATTTTCTGATAGGGTTAACAGTTCAGGTTTTTATATAAACCTTGTCCGCCTTATATTTGCATGCTGTTGGTGTCCCCGGAATTGCTAACAAAACCATACAAGTATAGAACAACATCTACCCTGATTTACCGTTTTCTTATTAAATAATTAAAAAAATAGTTATAGTATGAAGAAATTCGCACTTAAGGGATTGTTTGTGTCTGCTCTCATTGCCTGTTTTGCTGTTATACATCTTTCCTTTGCATTTTCTACACATAAGAACAATAATGAAGTAACGCCTCTTTCCGTGGCGCCGGTTACGGTAGAGGTGAATAACCCAGCTGGAAATACTGCCGCGCTTGAGTTGCTGTATGATAGCCTGGAGCTGGATGAACTCGGTCTGTCGGCTGATGCTTTTAACTATGCTTTAAAAGGGTTTGAAAAATTAAAGAAAACCGGCAAACTTCATAACGAAAGGGTGCTATCTATTATCGATTTTACAAAACCTTCTTCCCAAAAAAGGTTATTTATCCTGGATGTCCAGAGTTTCCGGGTATTGTTTCACACTTATGTTGCGCATGGCCGCGGAACCGGTGAAGCTGTAGCCACACGTTTTTCCAATACGCCGGAAAGCTACCAGAGCAGCCTCGGTTTTTACATTACCGAAGGAACCTATAACGGTAAAAACGGTTACTCCATGCAGTTGGAAGGGGTAGAATACGGTATTAATCACAAAGCATTGGAAAGAGCAATTGTAGTGCATGGCGCACCATACGTAAGCGAAGGATTCATCAGGAGCAGGGGTTATATTGGCCGCAGTCACGGCTGCCCGGCTCTTACGGAGAAATTAAACAAGCCAATTATCGAAAAAATAAAAAATGGCTCTTGTTTATTTATTTATAGCAATGATAAGAGCTATCTTCAGCGTTCAAAATTATTGAATACCTGATTTTCAAACTTCTTAAGTAAAAACCGTTCCTCCCATCGATGCAAATCCTGGGAGGATTTTTTTTGCCCCCGGCTTTCCGCATTCCATATAGATTTTAATACCTTCACTTAAATTTTAAGCATGAACGTTAGGGAACAATTAAAAGGCACCGGGGTGGCCATTATCACTCCTTTTACATCCGATAACCAGGTAGACTACCCGGCTTTGGGAAAGCTGTTGGACTTTTTGATCAGTAATAACGTCGATTATATCGTCACAATGGGTACCACTGGTGAAACGCCGGTGTTGCGCAAGGAAGAGAAGAAGGCAATTATTGAATTTACGTATAAGCATATTAACCAGCGTGTACC
>JAKFCK010000719.1:0-3846 GCA_036676685.1 Chitinophagaceae bacterium
CGCTGTGCTGGATAACAATACATTTTACATCACCAACCCGTTTGCTGCCCGGTACCGCGTGGTAAAAAACACGAACATCCTCATCACTGCATTGCAAAATACGCGGGCGGCTATCACGGAAGACCAGCGCAAAGCGGGCATTGCGTATGCGAAAACAGTGCAGGCTTATGAACTGCTGATGAACTTCAACCTGCAATATAACAATGGTATCCGCGTGGACGTGGCCGACCCGAATAACCTTGGTCCATTCCTTTCCAGGGACGCATCCCTGGATGCTATCCAGGACCTGCTGAATACCGCCAATACAGACCTGAAAACAAACACTGCAGTTTTTCCCTTCAGCACAAGTTTATTCAGCAGGACGGCAAGCGAGTTTTCCAAATTTAACCGCGCAATAGCGGCAAGGGTAGCCGTTTACCGCAAGGATTGGCCACAGGCTAACACCGCCCTGGCAGAATCTTTTATGAGCCTCACGGGTTCACTCACCGACGGTGTGTATTACCAGTTTTCTACCGCGGGTGGCGACCTGCTGAACCCGCAATACTTCCCCCAGAATGCCAGTGGTGAAGCACGGGTTGTGCAACCGGATTTTGTGCCGCAGGCTGAGGCAGGGGATACAAGGGTAGCCGCAAAAACATCCAGGCGTACTTCCGCCGGTGTGCAGGACGGCCTTTCCAGCGATTACGACCTGTGGGTCTACAAAACTAATGTGGCCCCCATTCCAATTATCAGGAATGAAGAGCTGATCCTGTTATATGCGGAAGTGCAGGCGCAGACCGGCAACGGCACCAATGCAAAAAACGCTATTGATATTATCCGCAACGCAGCCGGCCTGGGAAATTATAGTGGTCCCACAGACCAGGCCAGCCTCATTAACGAAATATTAAAACAAAGAAGATATTCCCTTTTTGGCGAAGGCCATCGCTGGATAGATCTTCGGCGGTATGACCGGCTGAACACATTACCCATTGACCGGCCCGGCGATGATGTGTGGGTGGAATTCCCTCGCCCGGCTAACGAGTAAAAATTCGCCGGCATAATTGAAAAGGGCTTTTACGGTGTAAAGGCCCTTTTTGTTTTAAGGGATACTACCAGGAGGGGTATTGGATTTTGTCAACGCATTAATTAATATTAAATTGAAGGACAAAGTGAAAAACGGGAACGGTGCTAAGTATACGATTAAAAAAACTGCAGTTATGAAGTTATTATTTACCCTTTTATTTTCCTGCATCATTTACCTCGCGAATGCACAACACAACAGCAATAGTGACTCCGGCCGCCTTTCCTCAAAGCCCGTTAACCCTTCTTCCCGGCAAAACCAGCGGCTGCCATCCAAAAGGTTTATATCCTTTATCAGCAACAACACGCAGAAAATATACGAAGAGTCCTTCCCGGATGATGGATATGTATTTGAAGCGGTACCTATTATAGAAATGAACCGGCTTGCCGGGTATGCCTGGTTTCCCGAACGGGACATGAACCAAAAAATGCAGCCGGTAAAAGCGCTAAGGCAAAGTCACGACAGGCAGGTGCGGATACAACAAATCGTCAATGGCTTTGCCAGCGCCATTTTTACCCTAATGCATGTGGAGAGATAATTGAAAAAAAATCAGCTCGCTAACATCAGTTTTAACCCTTTCGTAATATAAAAGCCCCCCGGTATTTCGGGGGGCTTTTTAATGCTAACTGCACGATTTAAATTTATTCTGTGCCGGTAATTTTCTCCAGTTGAAACCTTACGAAAAGATAACCACCTACTGCACACGCGAAGGAAAAAAGGTACAGCCCAAACATGTTGCCCGTACCGAATAATCCCACGCCCATTACGAAACCCAGGAGTTCCATAGTGATCCAGGCGATGACCGTATACAACCTCCACCGGCTGGCGGACAGTCCTTTTGATGCGGCCTGCCGGCCAATATTGATACAGAGAAATATAAGGACTATGATATCCATGTTATGGGTTAGCGTTCAGGGTGTGGTGAAAAAATAAGCGGACCATTAAACAAGGTCAATATCAAAATTCACCAGCTGCACAAATTCGCTGAGGCGCTGGTCAATATCTTCTTTGGTGATTTCTTTAAGGCGTTCCGGTCCGAATTTTTCCACGCAAAAACTTGCCATAGCACTGCCCACGATGATGGCCGTTTTCATATTCTCGAAGCTGATGTCTTTTGTTTTTGCCAGGTAGCCGATAAAACCGCCCGCAAAGGTATCGCCTGCACCGGTGGGGTCAAATACTTCTTCCAAAGGCAGGGCAGGAGCAAAGAACACATGGTTTTCATGAAACAGTAAAGCGCCATGTTCGCCTTTTTTGATGATGAGGAATTTGGGGCCCATATTCATGATGGCACGGGCTGCTTTTACCAGGGAAACTTCGCCGCTCAATTGTCTTGCTTCACCATCATTGACCAATAATACATCTACCTTTTTCAATACTTCTTTCAGGTCATCAAGGGCAATATCCATCCAGAAATTCATGGTATCCATCACAATCAGCTTCGGGCGCACTTTCAGCTGGTTGATCACATCCAGTTGCAATTTAGGCATCAGGTTGCCCAGCATCAGGAACTCGGCACCCTGGTAACTTTCCGGTATTACCGGGTTAAAATCTTCCAGTACGTTCAGGTCGGTGACCAGCGTGTCGCGGGTGTTCATATCGATATGGTACTTGCCGCTCCAGAAAAAAGATTTTTTGTCGGCCACTACTTCCACACCTTCTGTTTGCACACCTCTTTTTCTCAGTTCCTCCATTTCCGATTCAGGAAAGTCGTACCCTACGATAGATATCTGCTGAACGGGTTCTATAAAATTGCTGGCTGCATAAGCCACATAGGTAGCTGAACCTCCTACGATCTGGTCTACTTTTCCGAAAGGGGTTTCAATTGCGTCGAAGGCCATGGTGCCAACAGTGATTAAAGACATATTTGATTTTTTATTGTTTTATTTTTTCTAAAAACTTTGCAAAAGTAGCGGATATGGGGCAATAGGCAATGGGGCCAGGGTCAATGGGTCAATGGGTCAATGGGTGAATGGGTGAATGGGTGAATGGGTGAATGGGTGAATGGGTGAATGGTGAATAGTGAATAGTGAAAGCCAGGAATTTTGTATGGTGTAGGATAGTGCTCAACATTCGATATGTGTAAAACAGTGAATGATGTCGCCAGTTAACTTGTAAAAATAGAGACTTTGGATCTCCGAAAAGACTTCAAAGATTTCACTATTCACTATTCACCACTCACAACCCATAACTTTTAACTCTTAATTCATCATTCATAACCCGGGTACAACGGTATAATTTATGTATCCTTGTAAACATGCTCATACAGATTCATCCCGATAACCCGCAACCGAGGTTAATAAAACAAATTGTTGAATGCCTGCAGGATGGTGGTGTGATTGCTTATCCTACAGATACTATTTATGGACTGGGTTGCGATATTTACCAGCCCAAGGCAGTGGAGCGCATCTGCAAAATAAAAAATGTGGATCCTGCAAAAGCGCAGCTGTCCTTTATTTGCCGCGACCTGAGCCACCTTAGCGACTTTACCAAAAGTATTGATACACCCTTGTACAGGATATTAAAACAACACCTGCCCGGGCCTTATACCTTTATCCTGCCGGCCAGTAAACAGGTGCCGAAGATCCTGCAAAGCAAAAAAAGCACGATCGGGCTTCGTGTGCCGGATAACGAAATTTGCCGGTTCATCCTGGATGCCCTTGCCGATCGCGGCGCGCACGTCGAGGCCGAAGGACGGGGCATCAACCGTGCCTTCGATCGTCAGCGGGATCTCGATCTGCCCGGTGCGGTTGCGCAGACCGGACAGCTCGCGCACGCTGCGAATC
>JAKFCK010000720.1:0-17138 GCA_036676685.1 Chitinophagaceae bacterium
GGTAAGTAAATTCTGTGAAGGACATTCCACTATCTCCCTCCAGCCTTTTTTTTACGCTGTCCTTGGCCATCATATAATTTACTGTAATATGTTTGCCGGCATCGCGTATAAATTCAAGGAAGGTGATATTTTTAAACCAGTCGAAGTTATTCACCATCACGGCAGCGTTGGGCAATGCCGGGTTAAAATCCAGGTATTTTTCGAGCTGGGCTTTTACCCCCGCTTCATTTTTGGCGAGGGTCTCCTCGCTCAGCATGTTTCTTTCTTCACTTTTTCCGCTGGGGTCACCTACCATACCGGTAGCACCCCCAACGAGCGCATACGGTTTGTGCCCGGCTTTTTGCAGGTGCACCAGCAGCAGGATGGGCACCAGGCTCCCGATGTGCAGGCTATCTGCTGTGGGATCAAACCCGATATAACCGGATGTCATTTCCTTGCTTAACTGTTCTGCGGTACCCGGCATGATATCCTGCAGCATACCTCTCCATCGTAATTCTTCTATAAAAGGGTTGGTCATATATTATTGTTGGCCATTAATGGCGGTTTGCAAAAATGAGTAGATTTTTTTTAAAAATAAAAGTAAATCCCAATCGCGGCCAGGATGAGTTTCGCAGTGTTGCAGCTATTTTCACGAATATCTCCTCCTATATAACGACTAAGGCTTTCCGGTGGATAATTCCGTATTTATAAGGGTATTCCTGTAAATTTGGGGATTCACGCTAACCGGTATTAACACAATTTGTATAGTATAAATACGTTTGAGAAGTAATTACACATACCCCGTTACTTAATTTCAACAGAAAACACATGAAACAAAGCTTTACTGCTTTTCTTTTACTGCTACTGCTTTGCCCTACCGAAGCCCTGCCGCAATTTAGAAAATACTCCAATGAATTTTTGAATATAGGTGCAGGAGCACGGGGTTTAGCGATGGGAAATGCGCAGGTGGCTTCCGTAGATGATGCCACTGCGGGTTACTGGAACCCTGCAGGCTTAACGGGTGTGAAAGATCATCCCAATGCCGGCATAATGCATGCTGACTATTTTGCAGGAATAGCCAAATATGACTACGCCTCCGTGGCCATTCCTGTACAGGATAATAAAAGGACCCTTGGGTTTTCACTACTCAGGTTTGCGGTTGATGATATTCCAAACACCCTTTACCTGGTGGAGCCCGATGGTAGCATCAACTATAATAATATCCAGACTTTTTCTTCAGCAGATTATGCCTTCCTGTTTTCTTTTGCTCAGAACCTGAAAGAGACGGAGACCAGCAGGATAAGCGTCGGGGCCAATGCAAAGGTCATTTACCGGAAGGTGGGCTCTTTTGCGAATGCATGGGGTTTTGGATTGGATGCCGGTATCCAGATGAGGGGAGAAAAATGGCGGGCCGGGCTTGTGGCAAGGGATATCACCACTACTTTTAATGCCTGGTCTTTTAAGTTTACGGAAAGGGAGAAAGAAGTGTTATACCTCACCAATAATGAAATACCAGTGAAGTCAACCGAACTCACTGCTCCGAGGCTTGTGCTGGGGGGTGGTTACCAGTTTAATATTGGCAGCAGTGTAAAACTACTTACCGAGGCAAATGTTGATTTTACTTTTGATGGAAAAAGAAATACTGTTTTTAGTGGGAATACCATCAGCGTTGACCCGCACCTTGGGCTGGAAGCATCCGTAAAAGATGTTTTTTTCGTGAGAGGTGGTATTACCAATTTTCAAAAAGCCCTGGCAGATGGTGACACGTTGAACCAGAAAAAAGTCTGGATCTACCAACCCAGCGTAGGCGCAGGATTCAAAGTGAATAATGTAATGTTAGATTATGCTTTTTCCAACCTGGCAAACCAGTCAAATCCGCTGTTCACACATATCTTTTCGCTCCGTATCAATTTTATAAAAAAAGAAAACTAACTTAATCTATAACATCTGTCATGATGAAAAAATTACTTTTTGCTGTCCTGGTGATTGTTGCTTCGCAGGCAAAGGCCCAGTTGAATAATAGCTGGATCGACTACAGCAAACCTTACCACAAATTTTTTATTGCACAGGATTCCTTATGCAAAATACCACAATCTACGCTGGCAGCAGCCGGGCTCGGTAATGTGAATGCTGATCATTTTCAGCTATGGAGAAATGGTATGCAGGTGCGTTTATATACATCCGTGAGTAACGCGATACTCGGCCCATCTGATTACATTGAATTCTGGGGAGAAATGAATGATGGCAAACCTGACTTGCAACTTTATCGAAACCCGGATTTTCAATTGAATAACCGGCACAGCCTGGAAACTGATACTGTCGCCTATTTTATGACGGTGAATACCGCCGGGAATAACCTACGGTACCAGCAATCCCCTAATACCGCCCCCAGCACTGCTACACCCGATGCTTATTTCATGAGGTCTATTGATTCATTTTATCATAGGATACAAAACCGGGGTTTTGCTAACCAGGTGGGGGAATATGTTTATTCTTCCAGTTATGACGCCGGGGAAGGATGGACCAGCGGTGATGCCTCCTCCTGTTGCGCTTTATTCCAGTTGTTTACCGGGCTTAACGTTTATAGGTCGGGTCCTCAGAATAGTCTAACCCTCAGGGCATATGCAGCGGGTAACGCACCCAATCCCAGGAGTTTTGTGATAAAGTTTTATGGTAACCCCATAGATAGTGTACCCATGCCTTATTTTGATTACGCTAAAATGGTGCGCACCAATTTACCCCTGTCTTTGTTGCCCAATAACGGCGGCAACCTATTGATCTCAGCAAATGGAAATAACCTGCCTGTGCCTACAGACAGGGTGGTGATAGCGCGGCTGGGCATTACATACCCGGCAACTTTTAATTTCAATTTTCAAAAACAATTTTATTTTGAACTGGCTGCCACTGCCACGGGAAATTACCTGGTAATAGATAATTTTAATTACGGTACCCTGCCTCCTGTGCTCTACGACATGACGGAAGGCAGGCGGTATGTGGGCGAAATTTTATCTACACCCGGGAAAGTAAAATTTGTACTACCCCCTTCAACTGCTGCTACCCGGAGTTTCCGGCTGCAAACTGCTGAACCGTCAAACACCAACACAGTGACGGCTATTGGTGGAGCCAAAACCTTTACTGATTTCGGAGTAGCTGCAAACCAGGCAGACTATATCATCATCAGCAATCCCTTACTATATAATGACGGCAGCGGCAATAACTATGTGGAAGAATACCGGGCGTACCGGTCTTCGGCTGCTGGCGGTGGGTACAATGCAAAGATCGTGAACATCCACGAACTTACAGACCAGTTCGCTTTTGGTATTAAAAATCACCCGGCTTCTGTACGGGATTTTGCGAGGTATGCCTCGCAAAATTTTGTGGTAAAACCAAAATATGTTTTTATCGTTGGGCGGGGGATGAACTACCGGGAAAACTGGGAACACAAGGCGAATCCTTTGAAAGACAGGCTTAACCTTATTCCTACTTTCGGGTGGCCGGCGTCAGATATACTGTTGGTTTCAGAACCGGGTACCACTTACCCTATGATTCCAATTGGCCGGCTGGGTGCAATATCGGGTACCGAGGTAAATAATTACCTGAAAAAGGTAAAGGAATACGAACAAGTCCAAAAATCTTCAAGTCCATCCATTGCTGACCGTGCCTGGATGAAAAATATCCTGCACGTTGCCGGCGGAAAAGATAGTGCAGAGAACGAGACTTTTAAAGCATACATGGGTGTTTATAGCAACATTGCAAAGGATACGCTTTTTGGCGCCCATGTGGAAACATTTTCCAAATCATCTACGGGGGCTGTGCAACAGGCCAACAGCCAGCGTATAGAACAGTTGATCAACGAAGGTCTTGGTATGATCGGGTATTTCGGGCATTCCTCCGCCAATACTTTTGAATTTAACCTGAGCAGTCCCGAGATTTACAACAATGCCGGTAAATACCCCTTCTTTAATGTGAGTGGCTGCAGTGCAGGTAACTTTTATAATTTTGATCCATTAAGATTTTCGGGCAATCAATCTTTGTCGGAAAAGTATGTGTTGGCCAACCAGCGCGGCAGTATCGGCTTCCTGGCAGATACGCACTTCGGGATTCCACCATTCCTGAATTTTTACAACATCAACTTCTACACGCTTTTTAGTAAAACGATGTATGGGAACACTGTCGGAAACCAGATCAGGGAAATTATTAAAAATATGGGGGGGCTGAATCCAACGCTGGATTATTATACCCGTATACACCTGGAAGAGGTAGCCTTGCATGGCGATCCGGCTATTCGCCTGAATACATTTACTAAACCCGATTACGTAATAGAGGATCCCCTTGTGAGGATAAACCCCACAATTATTTCTGTGGCCGATGCAAATTTTTCCCTGGATGTGAAAATGCAGAATATCGGGAAAGCGACAGGAGATTCAATCTGGGTTTCTGTAAAAAGAAGGCTCCCGAACGACAGCATTAAGGTATTATTCAATCAAAAGATACGGGGCATTCGCAATGCGGATTCATTACAATTCAGTGTACCGATCAATCCCATTACAGATAAAGGATTGAACAAAATAATCGTGGACCTGGATTACACTAACCGGGTGGATGAATTGTATGAAACCAACAACAGCATTACGAAGGAATTTTACATTTTCGAAGATGAACTCAGGCCATCAGTTCCCTACAATTTCTCGATTGTGAACCAACAGAATATCACTTACGTTGCAAACACGGCTAACCCGCTGGGTGCAAACCGGGAATATGTAATGGAGGTGGATACTACCGAGTTGTTCAACTCTGCTTTTAAGAAGAGTTATAACACCAGTGGCATCGGGGGCGTGGTTCAGTTTACGCCGACCAATATTACTTTCACGGATAGCACGGTGTATTACTGGCGGGTATCGATCGTACCGGTTAACAACGCTGCTACCATCTGGAATACAAGTTCTTTTATCTACCTGCCCAACAGCAGTACAGGGTTCAACCAGTCCCACTATTTTCAGCAGCAGAAGTCTACTTACAAAAACATCCGGCTGGATGAAGACCGGGTTACCAGGTATTTAAAAACCCCGAGGAACCTTATTATCAGAACAGGCCTTTATCCTTTTTACAATTATGATAAGATCAATGTGAATCTTGATTTTGACCCGCTGGAGATATATGGTTGCACCTATAGTTCGCTGCAGGTATATGTCTTTGATACCGCCACCCTCAAACCTTGGAGAAACAGGCCCGTATCCCCTACAGAGGGATTATATGGAAGTTCCAAAGTGTGCAGTAACGGAGGCGATGGCACCAGGGCATTTTTTGAATTCCCCTATGCAAATACAGGCGGGGTGCCTTACAGGAAAAATGCGATGGATTTCATCGACCTCATTCCCGATGGAATGTACGTGGCCATCACAAATCTTTCCAATACTTACTCCAGCACGACTTTTATAGACCAATGGATGGCCGATACGCTTACCTATGGTTCGGGGAATTCGTTATACCATAAACTAAAATCCATCGGGTTTTCCCAGATAGACAGCCTCACCAGGAACCTGCCTTTCCTATATTTTTACAAAAAGGGAAGCACAAACTTTACGCCCGTTCAGGTAATGGGCACCAGCGATACGTCTTATATTGACGAAGCGATCAATCTGCTTACCATCAACCCGACAGGTACCGTAGAGTCACCCGCTTACGGGCCTGCAAAGGCCTGGAGCGAATTGCACTGGAGAGGTGCAAGCAATGACCCGGTTTCTACTGCAGATACCACAAAAGTGGAAGTGTGGGGGGTTAAAACCGATGGCACACAGGACCTGGTAGCCACAGTTACCCCAGCCACCGATACTACACTGAGTTTCGTAAATGCAAGGGTTTATCCCTACCTGAAATTAAAGATGCATACCAAGGATGATGTATATATCACCCCGTACCAGTTGAAATATTGGCGAATTAATGCCTCGCTCGTGCCGGAAGGCGCCGTTGCTCCCAATGTTCTTTTCAATATGACGGATACGGTAGAACAGGGCCAGGTGGCCAATTTTGAACTCGCCTTCAAAAACATCAGCCAAACCGCTTTTGACAGTTTGTTAAGAGTAAAGATCATTATCACGGACAGGAATAATGTGCCGCACCAAATAGAAATACCTAAGCGTAAAGCATTGGTAGCAGGCGATACGCTCACCGTGAAATATAGTTTTGACACACGGGATTACCCGGGTAACAATACCCTGTTTATCGACTTTAACCCGGACAACGATCAGCCGGAGCAACACCATTATAACAACATCCTGTACAAGGATTTTTATGTGCGTGAAGACAACTTTAATCCGTTACTGGATGTGACCTTTGATGGCGTGCATATTCTCAATAGTGACATTGTAGCTTCCAGGCCAAATATTCTTGTGAAGTTGAAAGATGAGAGTGTGTTCCTGGCGCTGAAAGATACTTCGTTGATCAAAGTGCAGGTCCGGTTCCCCGACCAGAGCCTGCACGAATATCATTTCGGTGACACGATGATATTTATTCCGGCCAATCTCAGCTCTGGGGAAAACACCGCCAGTATTGAGTTTAAGCCTTATTTCCCTGAAGACGGGGAGTACGAATTGATCGTGTCTGGCAAGGATATGAACGGTAACAAGGCCGGTGAACTTGATTATCATGTATCCTTTAACGTTATTAACAAACCCATGATCTCTAACCTGCTGAATTACCCCAATCCATTTACAACGTCCACAGCATTTGTGTTTACGGTAACGGGTAGTGAAGTGCCGCAAAATATTCGCATCCAGGTACTTACCATTACGGGTAAAGTCGTGAGAGAGATCACCAAAAATGAGTTGGGCCCCATTCATATAGGCAGGAATATCACGGAATTTAAATGGGATGGCACAGACATGTATGGTCAGAAACTGGCGAATGGTGTTTATATCTACAGGGTACTCACCAACCTTAATGGTAAGTCGCTGGATAAATACAAAGCCGACGGCGATAATACTGATAAATATTTTAATAAAGGGTATGGCAAAATGTACCTGATGCGATAAAAATTTCTATTATCGAAACAGAAGAAAAGGCTGCTTTTAACAGGCAGCCTTTTTTATTTCTACTTTTGCACCCAAACACAGGCGTAATTATGGCTAAAATAGCAATCAACATAGCAACAGGAAGTTTACAGCAGGAAGAGATCATCGTCGGGATAGACCTGGGGACCACAAATAGTCTTGTTGCCATCATTCACCCGGAAACAAAACAACCGGTAGCATTGAAGGAACATAACAGCAGTTCCCTTGTGCCCTCGGTTATTTATTTTGATGAACAGGGCAATATTATTGTCGGTGAGGCGGCAAAAGAACACCTGGTAACGTCTCCCGGGCAGACGATTTTTTCGGCAAAACGGTTGATGGGTAAAAGTTATGCAGACTTAAAAACTCATGCCGATGCGTATACCTATAAGATCATTGATGATAATACAGAAAACATGGTGAAAGTGCAGGTGGGCGGAAAGTTTTATTCCCCGGTGGACCTGTCATCCTACATCCTGAAAGAACTAAAACAGCGTGCAGAACATATTCTCAAAACACCGGTGAACAAAGCCGTGATCACAGTGCCCGCTTATTTTAATGATGCCCAGCGGCAAGCTACAAGAGATGCAGGTAAACTCGCTGGTTTGGATGTGCTACGGATCATTAACGAACCAACGGCAGCCAGCCTGGCTTACGGGCTGGGGATGAATAAGGAAGACCATAAGATCATTGCGGTGTATGACCTGGGCGGCGGAACATTTGATATTTCTATCCTGAGATTAGCCGGAGGGATTTTTGAAGTGTTATCCACTAATGGTGATACTTACCTGGGTGGAGATGATATGGATACTGCTATCGTTGATCACTGGTTAAAGGAATCAGGTATGCCAGCCGATGTTTTAAAGGAAAACAAGTCGATTGCCCAGGCATTGAGATTAAGTGCGGAAGAAGCAAAAAAACATTTATCCGAAAATGACATATATACCAAGGAACTGAATGGGGACATGCTGAGCTTAACAAAAAAAACCTTTGACGAACTCATCAGGCCATTGGTAGATAAAACGATCCTGAGTTGTACAAATGCCTTAAAAGATGCATCATTGAAAACCCCCGATATCGATGCCGTGGTGATGGTAGGTGGCAGTACCCGTGTGCCGCTGGTGAAAACTGCTGTCGGCGCTTTTTTCGGTAAACCCGTTAACGATTCAGTAAATCCTGATGAAGTGGTTGCCCTGGGCGCCGCGATACAGGCGGATATTCTTGCCGGGAACAACAAGGATACTTTGCTATTGGATATTACACCACTCAGTCTTGGGATAGAAACATCCGGTGGACTGATGGATGTGCTGATCCCGCGTAACGCAAAGATCCCTTCCAGGGCCTCAAGGCAATACACCACACAAGTGGATGGCCAGCCTTCTATGCGTATCAGCGTTTACCAGGGAGAAAGGGATCTTGTGGCAGACAACAGGCAGTTGGGCACTTTTAACCTGAAAGGGATTCCCGGCATGCCTGCGGGCCTGCCAAAGGTGGAAGTAAGTTTCCTGATCAATGCTGATGGCATTTTAACGGTGTCGGCAAGGGAATTAAGAAGTGGCGTAGAACAAAGCATTGAAATAAAACCACAGCAGGGGATCAATGATGAGGTTGTTGAGCAAATGCTAATGGACTCCATCAGCCACGCTAAGGAAGATATCCTGGCAAGGGCCCTTGCCGAAGCGAGGGCGGAAGGGGAACAGTTATTAAAAACAACCGAAAGATTTTTACAAAAAAACAGCAGCCTTCTCTCACAGCAGGAATTGCTGCAGACAGCCGAATCAATGCAGGCATTGCAACTGGCCATTACCATGGAAGATAAAGATCTTATTCACAAAAAACTGGAAGAGCTGAATGACGTGTCCCGGCCATACGCAGAAAGGGTAATGGATAATGCAATTGCTTCCGCAATGAAAGGAAAAACAATTTAACCAAAACTTTCGGGGGCCTTAAATTCAAATTCCCATAAGTTGTATCTTCAGCCTGCATGAAAAAATTGAATTCCATCAGCATCCTGGTTCCTATATATAATGAAGCCGAAGTGCTTCCCGAATTAATAAAGAGATTGGATGAGGTGATCAGGAACGCAGGTTTTCGAATGGATGTTGTTTTGGTAGACGATGGGAGTACAGATCATTCTGCAGCGATCATAACGTCTACGATCACCGGGAGGGAAAATTATTCAGCAATTTTTTTATCGAGAAATTTCGGGCACGCTATGGCTTTAAGCGCGGGTCTGGAGTTTATTGGTGATGCAGCAGATGCCGTATTTATATTGGATGCCGACTTACAGGATCCCCCGGAATTGTTGCCCGCGTTCATCACAAAAATGCAGGAGGGACATGATGTTGTATACGGCGTTCGCAAGGCCCGTAAGGAAGGTTTTTTAAAAAGATTTTTTTACAAGTTGTTTTACAGGTTACAAAACCGTTTCTCCAATATCAGGATGCCCCTCGACGCAGGCGATTTTTCTTTGCTCAGCAAGAGGGTAGTACGCCACCTGAATTCCTTACCGGAAGAAAGCCGGTACCTCCGCGGTATGCGAAGCTGGGTTGGCTTTAGCCAGGCTGGTATCGAATATGAGCGGGCAGGCAGGCACGGCGGAGATTCAAAATATTCTACAAAGGCACTATTTAACCTTGCCTTTAATGGCATCTTTAATTTCAGTGAATTCCCCATACGTTTTATTGGCAGGCTGGGGATTTTCACCGTGATGGTTGCTGTAATTTACCTGGCGGTAACCATCTACAAAAAATTGGTGTTTGGCACCGTGCCGGAAGGATTCACAGCCCTGATCTTCGCCATCGTGTTATTCAGCGGTGTGCAATTACTTTCCCTTGGTATAATCGGTGAGTACATCCTCCGCATTTTTTTCCAGGTGAAACAACGCCCTTTGTATATTATCAAGTCCAAGCTGGTAAAAGGAGAAGCAGCCGATGAATGACGCTTATGTAAAACAATATGCAAGCCTGGAACGCCAGCACTGGTGGTTCAGGGTAAGAAGGCAAATCATACTCCGTTCCATAAAACACACTTGCCCCCGCAAATCAATTCCCCTACACATACTTAATGTTGGCGCCGCAGGGGGTGCTTCCTCTGAATGGCTGGGCGATCTGGGTCATGTGGTTTCGCTGGAGAACGACCCGTTTTTTATTTCTTTCCTGAGAGAAAACAAAATCGAAGTGGTGGAAGGGTCCGCGGACCAGCTTCCGTTCCCGGATAACAGCTTTGACCTCGTGTGTGCATTTGATGTGCTGGAACACGTAAAAAATGATACCACGGCGATGAGCGAATTTTTGAGGGTTTGCAAACCAGGCGGAACGATTACAGTTACTGTTCCTGCATTAAAAATGTTGTGGAGTTACCACGATGAATTGAACGGGCATTACCGGAGATACAGCAAGCGGAGTCTACAGTTGGTACTGGATAAGTTCCCCGGAAAAACAACAATGGAAATTCGGTTTTTTAATTTCCTGCTGTTCCTCCCTGTGCTGCTGGCCAGGAAAATAGCGAACCTTTCTTCCGGTCAAAAGATATCCGGCCAATCTGATTTTACTTATTATAAAACAAGTTCTTTCTTCAATAAGGTGCTTGAGAAAATATTTGGCCTGGAACTTAAGTTACCCCGCTTTTTAAAATTTCCTTTTGGTGTTTCCCTTGTCGCCGTAATGAAAAAAGATCTGTGATCATAATGACAAAAAGCCCCAGCCAGGCAAAGAGGGAAATAAAAAATGCAGTGACCACTTTAACGGGTCGGTATACAAAACTAATCTTGCGGGATCCTGGGGGAACAGCCACAGCCATATATGTAATATCCCCGTTTTCAATTTTTTGTTCTTTGCCATCTATAAATGCTTTCCATCCCGGGTAGGCATTTTGCAACAATACCAACGTGCCATGCATAGAAGGGGAAAGAACGGCTTCGAGGCGGTTGGCAGATAATTTTACAATTGTTAAGGGATTACTGTCGCTATGACTTGCAGCTGTCAAAGTTGTTGTTGCCAGCTCCGTGAAAAATGGTGCATTTTTTAAACCTGGTGTTTTAGCAGAAATATATTTTGCATCCACCAGCGTATCTGCCAGGTAAAGCACAGGGTTTGCAAATATTAAGTCCCTGGCAGGCGAAGCATAAAAGCTGTCCTGAAGTTGCAGGTTTCCCGGTGTAATAAAGTAATCATTTCTCCCGATCTTTTTTGTGAACAGGAGCTTGCTTCCTGTGATCAGCAGGCTATCCCCGGTATGAATAGAATTTTCCTTTATGGATTCATTGCCCGGCAAGGGAAATTTGTCGGGATTACGCTGAAGGTGAGCTTCGATGAACGACATCTTCCGGGAACCCACCACGGTCACCGGCATGATGAACTGCACACTGCAAAACATATCGGCTGCAACCAATAACGTGAGCCAGTAGAGATACCGGGTATTTCGACGGGCTTTATAAAACAGGAATAACACAACGAGCAAAACCGGGAGCTGTATTAAATAACGCTCAGAAAAAGTGAGTTGCTGAAAAATTTCCGCCGGGTCGCTACCCGTGAACACTTCTTCAAATAATACTTTGTCTTGCCCGAACGCAATGAGGACACCGAAAGCCGCCATAACAATCATAAGAGCAGCTATGATTTTTGGAAGGAGCGGGTTATTTTGAAGCGATCCCAACGCCCATTTATTCATTACCGGAATGATGGCCAATAATAAAAAAAAGATCGCCGGCAACCTCAGTAAACCCGGGTGCCTGAAACTATCAAAGAACGGCAAAATGTAATAAGCAAATTTATGGAGCACAAAAAAACCTCCCCAGGAAAGCAAAAGAAAAACAAGGGCACTCACCAGGAAAAACCAGGTTTCTTTTGTGATCCGGATACCCGGCCTCACAAGCGTAAGTACTAAAAAAACCAGGGGGATGATGCCAAAATACAGGTTCTGCATCAGCACCGATGAAGCCAGCACGGTTTTATTTGCCGTATTGGCAAATGGTGCAATAACAGATACGAAACTTAGCGGGTGCATCGGGTTTTCCGCGGCAGTAGCCAGGCTCAGGCCATCGCCCCTTTTGATACGTGGCAGGTAATCTGCAAAGGATAGTATTGCAGGAAGGCTGAGTAGTGCAAAAGTTGTTATCATCCCCAAAAACAGTGGTAGGGTTCGCCGGGCGAAAACAACTTTGTCAGTTGCGCTAAAAAAATGAAAAAGGCCATAAGCCAGCAGCATGTAACCCGTAATGATAAATAAGGACGGGTAACCGCCCGTGAATAACAAAAAAAGACCCAGGCTGGTATACAGCGCATCCTGCCACCTGTACCTGGTTAAGGTTCTTTTAAAAAATAAAAAAATAAATGGCAGGTAACAGGCTGAACTGATGCAGGCAAAAAATTGTACACTGTCCGTGATAAAACCTGAAAACTCAAAAGCTAACCCCAGGGAAAGAGCGACGGCTTTACCAGAACCAAATTCCCGGCACAGGTAATAGAAACCGATCCCTGCAAAGCTTATGTAAAAAAGCAATTCGTAGTGAAATGCAGCCAGGGAATAATTGGTAAGCAAGCTAAACATCCAGATCACGGGATTCCATGCCCCGCTCTGCAGGTCGCCATGGAGTGGATAACCCATATTAATGAATGGCGTCCACAACGGTAATTCGCCATTGCGGATAGCGTCGCTGATCAGCGTACGAATCG
The DNA here is from genome assembly GCA_036676685.1 of Chitinophagaceae bacterium. Lineage (GTDB taxonomy): Bacteria > Bacteroidota > Bacteroidia > Chitinophagales > Chitinophagaceae > Ferruginibacter. The sequence continues at coordinate 12,704 of JAKFCK010000720.1, forward strand.
GGTAATAATAAGTAAGGGCGTCATTTTTCAGCGAAAGCAGCTGAAAGGTCAGTGGCCAGAAAAAGAGGCAGGTAATAACCGGGAAAATAAAAAAGGGACTGGTTATTATTTTTTTAAACATTCCTGGTTTTTGTGATGTAAGGGCCTTTACACGGGCTGCCTGGTATTTACTAATCAGGTATTCTCCGATTCCTTCAAGCCCGATATCCTTTGAATATATTTCCCGATCATGTCAAACTCAATATTCACAAGATCAGCTTTTTTTAGTTGTTGAATATTGGTATGGTTGAAAGTGTATGGAATAATGGCCACCTTGAATTGGGTAGCCGTCACATCAAAAATGGTGAGGCTGATGCCGTTCAGGGAGATCGATCCTTTTTCAATGATCAAAGGCGCAAATTTTCCTGGTATTGAAAAACTGAATTCCCAGCTCCCGGCCTTTTCTTCTACGTCAACACATTCAGCAACAGTATCTACATGGCCCTGCACGATATGGCCATCCAGCCTTCCGCCCATCAACATACATCGCTCAAGGTTCACCAGGTGGCCGGGAGCGAGGCTGCCCAGGTTAGTTTTGTCCAGGGTCTCTTGTATAGCCGTAACCTTGTAAAGCGGCTCCCGGATATCTTCCACCGTGAGGCAAACCCCATTGTGGCTCAGGCTTTGGTCCACCTTCAGGCTGCCGGCAAGGGAAGATTCCATCCAGAAGCTCATATTGCTTCCCTGTTTTTCAATGGCATGTACTTTTGCTGTAGTTTCTATAATCCCTGTAAACATATGCGGCAAATTTCGGAAAATGTATGGAGAATTTATTTATTTCAGTAAATCCATTATATTTGCAGCCCTGTCTGATGAAAGGACAGAATTTATTCACTTAAAGGAGGTATATAAAATGCTTATTATTGATTCTAAAGATTGCGAAAACATTGACAAAGCGCTCAAGAAGTACAAAAAGAAATTTGAGAAAAGTCGTGTATTGCTGCAGTTGAGGGAAAGGCAGGCTTTCATTAAGCCGTCTATCAGGCGCCGCACACAGGTCCTGAAGGCTGTTTACAAGCAACAGCTTGCAGCAGGCAAATTTGATTAATACGATCATCAGCCAACAACATATTCATCTGGTAACCGGTTATACTTAACTTTGGTTACCAGTTTTTTTATGTCCAGCACTATACAACCTCATATCCGGGAATTTCTTGAATACCTCCAATTTCAAAAAAGGTACAGCAGCCACACGATCATTTCATACAGGAATGATCTCCAGGGTTTTGAGGAGTTTATCGGCCGGCAATTCGGGGAAGTATCCCTGCCGGAGATAAAATCTGCCTTTATCCGCTCCTGGCTGGCCAGTCTGAAGGAGAACGGTATCAGCTCAAAAAGCATCAACAGGAAAATATCCTCGCTTAAATCTTTCTTTAAATACCACTTAAAAAAGGAAGTTATTGCGGCAAGCCCGATGTCCGTTATCAGTTCCCCGAAGTCTGGTAAAAAACTACCGCAGTATGTAGACCAGAAAGATATTGAACTGTTATTCACCCATGTGGAATTCCCCGATTCCTGGGAGGGGGCGACGGAGCGACTCATTTTACTGATTTTCTATAATGCAGGTATCCGGCAGGCAGAGCTGTTGCAACTTCAGCAAAACCAGTTCGATGCGCGAAATTCAACAATCAAGGTGCTGGGTAAAGGAAACAAAGAAAGAGTGATCCCTGTCAGCAACTCCCTGGGCACCATAATAGCTGCATATATCCGTGATAAAAATGATCGCTTCCCTAACCTGGCTCACCCTTTTTTGCTGGTAAATGACAAAGGCAAAAAGATGTATCCCAGGTATGTCTACAATGTGGTAAAAAAATACCTCTCCCTGGTGACCACTATTGATAAAAAAAGTCCACACATCTTGCGACATACCTTTGCTACGCACCTCACCAACAATGGTGCAGATATCAATGCTGTAAAGGAGCTGATGGGCCACAGCAGCCTTGCTGCTACGCAGATTTACACGCATAACAGTATAGAGAAGTTAAAAGAAGCTTTCAAAAAAGCACATCCAAAGGCCTGATATTTGTGCAGGAAAAATGACAAAATTTAATTTTGAAAAGTATCGATCATATGTTACCTTCAGTATCAGAAGTTCAAGCAAAAAAATCGTAATAAAACTCCACAAAGCCTATGCTATAAAATCTACCTGATTCTATTAATCTTTCACTTTTAAAATTGAATGTTATGAATGTAAACATCCAAACTGTGCATTTTGATGCGGATTCCAAGTTATTAACTTATATAGAAAAAAAAGTTGCTAAACTAACGCAGTTTCACGACAGGATTACCAAAGTAGATATATACCTGAAACTGGATAATATTGTACACAACATAAAAGATAAGGTCGCAGAAATAAAAGTCATCATACCACACCACGAGTTTTTTGTAAAACAGTCTTCCAAATCCTTTGAGGAAAGTTTTGATGATGCATTGGGGGCAGTGATCACACAGATCAAAAGAAAAAAAGAGAAAATGGCCGCCTAAAAATATACCGATTATAAACGGAAAATCCTGCCGGCAAAACCGGCAGGATTTTTTATCTGACCCATGCAGGAAAAACTCTTTAAAAAAATCTTTTCCAAAATTTTTGTATTAACCATTTTCACTTACCTTTGCCTTCCGAAAAAAAAGACATCTGTTTAATAAGCTGTTAATTTTAAGGAAGTTCTTAAATAAAATATGCCGAAATAGCTCAGTTGGTAGAGCAACTGATTTGTAATCAGTAGGTCGCTGGTTCGACTCCAGTTTTCGGCTCCACAATAAGACCAGGCAGCACAGGCTCCTGTTGATTTTGTTGAATCAGTTCCGATCGCGGTCGGGTATTAAATGGGCAGATGGCCGAGTGGTTAAAGGCGACAGACTGTAAATCTGTTCTCTCCGGAGTACGTAGGTTCGAAACCTACTCTGCCCACAGATTAATTAGCTAATTAGCCAATGTGCTAATCTGCTAAATAAAAGTTCTTTAAAATTGGAGGTGTATTAATTAGCAAATTATCGAATTGTCTAATTAGCACATGTATCAGCGGAAGTAGCTCATTTGGTAGAGCGGTAGCCTTCCAAGCTTCAGGTGGCCGGTTCGAGCCCGGTCTTCCGCTCAAAATTGGTCATTAAGTCATTAATTTCAAATTTCGGGGTTAATGACTTATTGACTCCCTGACTCAATGACTTGATAGCAAGCCGTCGTAGCTCAGGGGTAGAGCATCCCGATGGAAATCGGGAGGGTCAGTGGTCGATTCTCACTGATGGCTCGTTAAAAGCCGTCGTAGCTCAGGGGTAGAGCACTTCCTTGGTAGGGAAGGGGTCGTGAGTTCGATTCTCACTGATGGCTCTCAAAGTACTTGTTACCTCTTTTGGTACAAAGCATAAAAGTCCGCTGGTTTACAGACTTTAAATGAAAACCACTTTTCAAAACAAATATTAAAATATAAACAATGGCAAAAGAATCATTCAAGAGGGATAAGCCCCATCTTAACGTTGGTACTATCGGTCACGTGGATCATGGTAAAACAACACTTACAGCCGCTATAACCGATGTTTTGTCAAAAAGAGGTTTAGCGGAGAAAAAAAATTACGATGATATTGATGGTGCTCCTGAAGAAAAAGAAAGGGGTATTACGATTAATACAGCTCACGTGGAGTATGCGACCAATACACGTCACTACGCTCACGTAGATTGCCCGGGTCACGCCGATTATGTAAAGAACATGATCACAGGTGCTGCCCAGATGGATGGTGCTATCCTTGTAGTTGCGGCTACAGATGGTCCTATGCCACAAACTAAAGAGCACATCTTGTTGGCTCGCCAGGTAGGTGTACCACAGATCGTTGTTTTTATGAACAAAGTTGATCTGGTAGATGATCCTGAATTATTAGAATTAGTTGAAATGGAAATTCGTGAGTTGTTAACTTCTTACGGTTTCGATGGTGATAATACACCTATCATCCAGGGTTCTGCAACCGGCGCTTTAGCTGGCGAAGAAAAATGGGTTGCAAAGATCAATGAATTGATGGATGCAGTGGATAGCTACATTCCTTTACCTCCACGGTTAGTTGACTTACCATTCCTGATGAGTGTTGAGGACGTATTCTCTATTACTGGTCGTGGTACTGTTGCTACTGGTCGTATCGAAAGAGGCCGTATCAAAGTGGGTGAGCCTGTTGAGATCGTAGGTCTGATGGAAAAACCATTGTCTTCAGTTTGTACAGGTGTTGAGATGTTCAAAAAATTACTGGACGAAGGTGAAGCTGGTGATAACGCAGGTCTTTTATTACGTGGTATTGAAAAAACCCAGATCCGTCGTGGTATGGTGCTTTGCAAACCAGGTTCTATTACCCCGCACACTGAATTCAAAGGTGAAGTTTACGTACTGAGCAAAGAAGAAGGTGGACGTCATAC
>JAKFCK010000721.1:0-12035 GCA_036676685.1 Chitinophagaceae bacterium
GGAACAGAAACGGCCAGCACAAAAATAACTGCCAGTCCAAGGCCTACAGCACTTTTTACTGTTTTTGAAATGGCGAGGTACGAACACATGCCGAGAAAGTATGCAAAGATCATGTTCTCAATAAAAACAGCTTTAATAAAAATATTTACGTGGTCCATAAAATATATTTTATTTGGTTTCTATTAATTTTTTGTTGCGGCTTCTTTGTATCCAGATAATGATTCCTACAATAATGAGTGCCATGGGCGGCATGATGACGAGGCCGTTATTAAAATAACCCATTTTATAAATGGATTCAGGTATAACACGCATGCCCATTAATTCACCAGAGCCAAACAATTCTCTCACCATCGACACAATCACCAGGATCAATCCATAACCCAAACCATTACCGATACCATCTAAAAACGAGGGCCATGGTTTATTAGCCATGGCGTAGGCTTCCAGGCGACCCATAATAATACAGTTGGTGATGATCAAGCCTACAAAAACCGACAACTGTTTGCTTACGTCATATACAAATGCCTTCAAAAACTGGTCTACCAAAATCACCATAGCTGCCACTACCGTTAACTGAACTATGATCCTGATACGGGTAGGAATAATATTTCTTATCATTGAGATGATAAGGTTTGAGAAGGCACAAACCACCATAACGGCTATAGCCATAACAATAGAGGGTTCCATTTTCACCGTCACAGCCAGCGCAGAACATATGCCCAGCACCTGCACTGTAATGGGGTTACTGTCGTTTAAAGGATCATACACGAGTTTCCTGTTCTTTGCCGAAAACAACGGTTCTTTTGTTGTTATCTTTTTTTCCGGGGCAGCAACGGTTTCTGTACTCATCATTTTCATTTAACATTAAAAGATAAATTCTTACGGCCTGGCTTTTTTAAAATAGGGGATATAATTGCCAAATGTTCTTTTAAACATTTCACTCACGCCATCACTGGTCACGGTGGCGCCGGAAACCGCATCCACACCATGCAGGTTACCCGGTGCCGCCCCGCCTTTGATTGCTTTTACTGACACAAAATTACCGGACTCATCAAATATTTTTTTTCCTATAAACTGGTTTTGAAATTCTTCCGTCTCAATCTCGGCCCCTAACCCGGGCGTTTCACTTTTGTGCCCAAAGCTTGCCCCATGAATGGTATTCATATCGCCTTCCAATGAAACATAACCCCATATAGGACCCCACAATCCCTTTCCCCGTACAGGTATGATGTAATAAGCATTGCCGTTCCTGTTAGCTACAAATAAGGGAAATAAACGGGCGTCTCCTTTACCGGTCTTAATTTTATCCTGTTCTTTTTTTAAGTCGATGTCAAAAGCAGCCACATCCCCGGTTACTTCTTCTCCTTTTATATTTAACACAACCTGTTTGGTGATATATTTTTTAAACAGTTGCTCCGCTTCGCCCGTTTCAGCATGCACACCTACACTCGTGAGTATATTTTTCATTTTTTCTACCCGTACATTTTTATCCTGGTAAGGGGCAAGGCTGATGGACGCCACCGATAACATCACAGCGATTACCACCACCATGCCGGAGGAGAATAAAAAAGTGGCCTTATTGCTGTCTTTATGCATTTTGTTTTTGTTGAGATTTTCCCCTTTTTAACCGGCGCTGGATATTTGCAGCAACTACATAATGGTCTATCAAAGGAGCCATAACATTCATAAATAAAATAGCCAGCATCATCCCTTCGGGATAAGCCGGGTTGAAGACCCTGAACAATATGGCGAACATGCCGATGAGGAAACCGTAAATGTATTTTCCCGTGTTGGTATGTGCCGCACTGACAGGATCGGTGGCCATAAATATTGCCCCAAATGCAAAGCCGCCCAGTACCAGGTGATGAAGGGGTGTTATCTGCATCAGGGTATTTAGGCCGAACAAATTAAATATCAGCGCCATTAAAAAACCTCCGATGAATACTGATAACATGATGCGCCAGCTACCGATCCCTGTATATAACAGCACTGCTGCCCCCAGCAGGCAAGCTAAAGTAGACGTCTCCCCGATGGAACCGGGAATCGTACCAATAAATGATTCCCAGAAACCCGGAATTTTATCGGCATGCCCGGCGGCGGCATCACCGAGTGGAGTGGCACCGCTAAAGCCATCGACTACAGCCTGGCCTTCGCGCACACTTGTGTTGATCCAAACCTCGTCCCCCGAAATTTTAGTGGGGTATGCAAAAAATAAAAAAGCACGGGCAGTAAGGGCAGGGTTTAAAATATTCATGCCGGTGCCGCCAAAAACTTCCTTGCCAATAATAACGGCAAAAATGGTGGAGACCGCTACCATCCATAAGGGTACATCTACGGGCATTACAAGGGGAATAAGCATGCCGGACACAAGGAACCCTTCATTGATCGTATGTTTCCGGATAATTGCGAAAATAAACTCTACTGTTAAACCGGAAGCGTAAGAAACTATCACCAGGGGCAATACTTTTTTTGAACCAAAAAGAAATGCATCTGCAATTGATGTTCCCCCCATTCCCAGGGCTTTGTAATGCTGGTAGCCCACATTCCATATACCGAATAATAAACAGGGCACCAGCGACAGCACCACCAGTATCATGGTTCTTTTCAGATCGATGGCATCCCGTATATGGGCGCCCCGGGCAGGAGCAGTATGATCAGGAACAAAGAGGAAGGTCTCAAATGCATTGAAGGCCGGATAAAACTTTTCCAGTTTCCCGCCTTTTTCAAAGCTGGGTTTAACTTTATCCAATAATTTTCTAAGTGGCTTCAATCGGAGAACTTTTGAAATTATAAAATTCAGATGCCTGCCTGTCTATAGAAACCTTCGCCGTAAATTTATCTACACCATATACAAATAACTGGTTCCTGTAAAATAATAAATATTATGAATTATCCGGGACGTTTTTCATAGCTGAGCCCGCCCTCAACTGAATTCTTTCCTTACCAGGTCAAGGCCCCTGCGAATAATTTCCTGCGATTTAATTTTTGACGTGCACACCACCTCGCATAAAGCAAAATCTTCTTCGCTCACTTCATATATTCCCAGCTTCTCCATTAATTCTATATCCTCTATTAATATGGATTTAAGTAACTGAACCGGGTAGATATCCATCGGGAACACTTTTTCATATTCACCCGTCACCACGAAGGGCCGTTCTTCGCCATGCAGGTTGGTATCCAGCGCATGTTTTTTATGAGGGGTTAACCAGGAAAAAAAACTCCGGGACATGCTGAATTTGTTAAGGCCGGGGGCCAGCCATCCCATGAACTCATATTCATGCCCCTCAGGGATCACCGTTACCTGGGAATCATAAAAACTTAAATAGTCATCAGCAGAAATTTTCCTGCCGGTTAAAACATTCCCGCTGATCACCCGGCTTTCTCCGGCTTTCAGTCCCCCATCTGAAATTATTTTTTTTACCGAAGTGCCGGTAATGGTTTTATAATACTGAGGATCAGTGACCTGGGAACCCGTTAAAGCCACCACCCTTGACGCGTCAAACTTTCCTTCGGTAAATAACCTGCCAATGATCACCAGGTCCTGGGGGTTGATATACCACACTACTTCATCCTTATTCAGCGGGTCAATATGATGTATCTGTACACCGACATTTCCGGCGGGGTGTGGCCCGGATACTTCATTTATTTCCACTCCCTGTGTTTTCCTGAAAAGAGAATCCGGAACCTGCGCTTTTACATTTAAATGAACTTTTCCTTCGGTCAGCTTGCGGATAGCGTCCACGCCGGCCTGGAAAGTTTTTTCACTACCCTGTAACATAAAATCGTAGTCAGGAGCAAGGGGGCTGGTATCGAATGCCGGAATAAAAATAGATTTGGGTTTCGTATTCGGATTCGCAATCACGTCAAATGGCCTTTGGCGAATAAAGGGCCAGCAGCCACTGTTTAAAAGTCTGTTGATAATTTCTTCGCTGCCCAGTTCATTGGGGTCTGAAGGGTTGTAGGAGACATAACTGCTGTCCCTGTCGGCCAGTATCTTTATTGCGAGTATTTGACGTTTTTCCCCTCTTACGATATCGATAACTTCCCCGCTTACCGGGGAACAAAACTTTACGGCCTCATTATGTTTATCATAAAACAACGGTGTTCCGGCAAGGACAGGATCGGATACCTTGACTAATAATTTTGGTGTAACATCTATAAAGTCAGTTGGCTTTATAGCAAAAGTCTCGGGTAAGGGAAGGCCGGAGAATTTTTGACTGGCTTCACCCAACATCTTGATATCCAGGCCTTTTTTAATATTTATATATTTTGACATCGGGCAAAATTTATTTCATAAAAAACCGGCAAATCAAATTTAATAATTTATATCTTGTAGTAAGCAAGTTCAGTTGCCCTGGTCGATCAGGGACGGTTAGTGCGTATGAGATTTTTGGCGAACCCTTACCCTGGGTTTACGCGTTTCCAATATTTATTCTTCAATATAACCAATTTAACTGCTTCCCAAAGCAACTTTTAAATCTGGAGATAAATAATTATTTTTAGTAGCTGGCAAAAACCTGCTTCCCGGTCAGTCTATAGGTTACGACAGGAAAGCTGAATTTGGCAGAGCCGGTATAAATTTTTTGAGGGACCAATTATTTTGTCATTTTTAAATAATGCTGATATGGGAACAGTAAATAAAATTTTGGAGGCCAAAGGTCATGTTACCTTCTTCATTACACCAGACACATCCGTTTATAAGGCATTGGAAACAATGGTGGAAAAAAATGTAAGCGCCCTGGTGGTTTTAGAAAATGAAAAACTCGCCGGTATTTTCTCGGAACGGGATTATGCCCGCAAAGTAATCCTGAAAGGAAAATCTTCCCGGGATACTCAAATTGGGGAAATAATGACAGAAGATGTGATTACGGTAACACCTGACAGTACTGTTGAGGAATGTATGCAATTGATGACCAGTAATTTTATAAGGCATCTACCGGTGATGTCGGGTGACGAACTGGTGGGTATAGTGTCCATTGGTGACCTGGTAAAATTCATCATTGACGAACAAAAATTCATTATTGAGAACATGGAACATTATATAACCGGAATTTGAGCAAAATCTATGAAAAGTCCGGTATCAAAGAATTTCATAAAATGGACAATATATCCGGGCGGTTGAATAATTGGTATAATTTTCTTACTACCTGTTGTACCAAAAAAAAGAAATTATGAAAAAAAATGCCTCAGAAGAAGCTCAAACTCAGGATCTGCGGAACTCCTATATCGATGAACGCACGGAAGAAAGGATCCAGGAACATCTTACCAATGAAAACGACATCATCACGGAAGAAGATATTGCTAATGCACCGACCGGCATCGTAGAAAAAAAAGGAAGTCCGGATCCCGCAAAGCTGACGGAAAAACAAAAGGAGACATTAGAAGAGGAAGCAAAAATGCTGGAAGAAAAAAAGCTAAAAAATAATGAAGACCCTGCCATCGAAACCCCGTGGAATGTACTGGGTTCATAAGGGGTTGCACACCAGCATATCATATTGAAAAAAGGGACCCTGGGTCCCTTTTTTCAATATGATAAGATCACCAGGATTACTATTTTGCCTGGTCTAAATGCATGAGTTCGGTGAAGAGCTTCTGACTCTCCAGTGTAAGGGCATCAAAGTTGATGTTCAATTGGGGCAAAAGATCGATCAGGGTATTAATTCTTCCCTCTGTTTGCATAAATTTATTCAGTACTACGACCTTTTTCTCCTGTAATATGCAATAGCCACTCTGGAAAGTGCCCCTTTCATACCGGATGATGTAGCCGCTGTCTTCCGCGATCTTCTCTATTTTATCTAATGTGTGCTGTGTGAATTTCATAGTTTACACCAACCCCTCTAAAGGGGCTTTTGGAATTGATAAATAATCTGCAACTTCATTTTTTCCCGGAAGACTAAAAAATATCATTCTCCACAAGCTGTGGAATAATAAAAACTGTTCCGGTTATTGAGTACCGGTTCCCCGTCAGGGGGCGGAAGGGCCCTGGCTTTTTACTTATTACTCATTCTTACTATCGGAACGATCATTTCCTCCAGGCTGATGCCCCCATGCTGGAACGTATTACGATAATAGTTTACAAAATGATTGTAATTATTAGGGTAACATAAAAACAGGTCCCCTTTTGCAAAAATAAAACTTGAGTTTACATTAGGGACCGGTAAACCCGCTTCCTTAGGGTCCCGGAAAGCCAGCACATCCCTTGCTTCATAATTCAGGTTTCGGCCATGTTTATACCTGAGGTTGGCCGTGGTTTGTTTGTCCCCGATCACCTTTGCGGGGGTTTTCACCCGGGTAGTGCCATGGTCCGTTGCCACGATCAGGTTTAATTTTTTATCAGCGATCCGCTTTAAAGCATGGTGCAGGGGGCTATGTTCAAACCAGCTCAGCGTAATACTGCGGTAGCTGGTTTCGTCCCCCGCCAGTTCTTTTAATACCTCCATCTCCGTCCTCGCATGGCTTAGCATGTCCACAAAGTTATAAACGATCACGTTAAAATCATTATCCAGCATGTTGTGGATATTGTCCACCATTTTTTGCCCGTCGCTGTTATTCGTGATTTTTGTATAGGAATATTTAAGGTCACTTTTGCCGAGTTTTTTTAGTTGTGCTTTCAGGAATTCTTCCTCGTAAAGGTTTTTACCACCGTCCTCATCATCATTTTTCCACTGGGTAGGGAATTGTTTTTCGATATCTACCGGCAAAGCACCGGCAAAAATGGCATTTCTGGCATATTGTGTAGCAGTGGGTAAAATCGAGTAAAAAGTTTCCTCTTCCAGTATGCGAAAACTTTCCGCGAAAATGGGCTGGATGGTTTTCCATTGATCATACCGTAGGTTATCGATCAGCACAAAAAAGAGCGGGGTACCTTTTTCAAGGTGCGGTAGAACCTTATATTTTAAAAGATTATGGCTCATGATCGGTGCGTCCGTACTTTTTGGCGACACCCATGAGGCATAATTTTTTGAAATGAATTTGAAAAATTCGGTATTGGCTTCCTGTTTTTGAGTAGCAAAAACCTCCTGCATTTCGGGACTATCACTTTTTTTCATTTCCAGTTCCCAATACACTAATTTCTTATACAGGTCCATCCACTCATTATAGTCCGGGTTGCTGCTCAGGGCCATAAACAAACTCCGGAATTCCTGTTGATAGGCACTGGTGGTCTTTTCCGCAACCAGCCTTTTATTATCGATAATTTTTTTCAGGCTTAGCCATACCTGGTTAGGGTTCACTGGCTTTATCAGGTAATCGCTGATCTGGCTGCCAATAGCTTCGTCCATCAGGTTTTCCGCCTCATTTTTGGTAATGAGTACTACAGGCAGGTTGCTGTTGATTTCCTTTATCTGCTGCAATACCTGCAGGCCGGTGATGCCCGGCATGGTTTCATCCATCAACACTACATCCACGATGTTTGATTTTACATATTCTATAGCATCAAAACCATTTGTTTTGGTATCTACACTGTAGCCTTTGTTCTCCAGGAAAAGTATTTGAGAGGTTAAGCTGTCAATTTCATCGTCTACCCACAATATTTTCGGTATGCTCATATATAATCTTTAGTGCCCAGGTTCAAAGCAAGGGTATGATAACTAAAATAATCTCCGGTTGCCTACAAATCTAATTTAATAAAAAGTTGCGTTGTAGCTTTGTTTCACTTTGTAATAGTTTTAACATATCAAACCAAGTATGTTTTCATGCGTTTTCATAAGATAATCAATGACCCGGTATATGGCTTTATTACTATAGATGATGAATTGATCCTTGATTTGATCGCCCATCCCTTTTACCAGCGTTTGCGGAGGATACACCAGATGGCCATGGCGCACCTCGTATATCCCGGTGCAGTACATACCAGGCTGCATCATTCGCTCGGCGCTTACCACCTCATGTGTTGCGCATTGCATGAATTAACCGGTAAAGGTTTTGACATCACGGCAGAAGAACAACAGGCAGCAAAGATCGCAATCCTGTTGCACGATATCGGGCACGGGCCTTTCTCCCATGCCCTGGAGCACGTGCTGGCGGAGGGTATGCACCACGAGGAAATATCCCTGCTTATTATTAAAGAACTTAACACGCAATTTGGCGGCAAGCTGCAGATGGCGCTGGACATATTTACCAACAGCTATCACAAAAAATATTTGTACCAGCTTGTAAGCGGGCAGCTGGATGTAGACCGTATGGATTACCTCACGCGGGATAGTTTTTTCACAGGGGTGATAGAAGGGGCCATAGGTTACGATCGTATTTTAAAAATGATGACTATCCACAACGGGGAGTTGATGATTGAAGAAAAAGGCATTTATTCAATAGAGAAATTTTTAGTGGCCCGCCGTCTTATGTACTGGCAGGTGTATCTCCATAAAACTGTTTTGAGTGCGGAACAGATGCTGAGAAGGATCATCAGCAGGGCAAGGGAACTGAAAGCAGAATGCCAGGAGCCTTTACAAAGCCTGGTGAACAAACCGCTGGTCACTATCAGCCTGGAGGAATTCTGCGCTATTGATGATTATGATGTGATGATGGCGATCAAAGTTTGGTGCAATCATCCTGACAAGGTATTATCTATATTATGTAAAGGAATCATCGATAGGAAGTTACTGAAAGTAAAGTATGCAGCGGAACCATTCAGCGCGGCGTTGGTGGAAGAGAAAACCCTGGAGGTTGCGGACAGGTTGGGTATAGATATTGCCGATGCCGGATGGTTGGTGTTTACCGGTGAAGCAACGAGCAGTACCTATAATTTTGAGAACGAGCACATCTTTATTTTGTTTAAAGACGGGGACATCAAAGACATCACCGAGGTAGATGATGCCCTGATAAATGAAAACCTGCGGGGCAAGGTTAAAAAATATTACATTTGTTACCTGAGGTAGCTATTGGTTCTAGCTGATAGCTATTTGCTTTATAGGATTTGCCCGAAGCACTCTTGCTTTTCGAGGGAACCTATGAGAGCAACAGGCAGATAATTTTCAAACAACCCAGGCTAAAAAGCCACAAATATGCAATTCAGTGCAGCACAAATAGCGGCCATCATCAAGGGAACTACGGAAGGGGATACTTCTGTAACCGTTGGTTCTTTTGGTAAGATCGAAGAAGCCAGGCAGGGGCAACTTGCCTTCCTGGCCAATCCCAAATACGAAGATTTTTTATATACAACCCAGGCTTCAATCGTTATTGTGAATGATGGGCTGCAGCTAAAGCAGGCCATACCTGCCACCCTGGTGCGGGTGCCAGATGCCTACAGTGCTTTTGCCACCCTGCTGGATACTTACCAGCAATTAAAAACGCAACAGTTGTCCGGCATACAGCAGCCCGTATATATTGACAAGACGGCGGAAACCGGCCAGAACGTTTTTATCGGGGCTTTTGCCTACCTCGGCGAAAATGTAAAGATCGGGAACGATGTAAAAATTTTCCCTAACGCCTATATTGGCAATAATGTGACCATAGGAGACGGCAGTTTTATTCATGCCGGTGTAAAGATCTACCGGGAATGCGTAATCGGCAAAAATGTAACTATCCATGCAGGCACGGTGATCGGGAGCGACGGGTTCGGTTTTGCACCCCAGCATGACGGCACGTTTAAAAAGGTACCGCAGATCGGAAACGTGGTGATAGAAGATAACGTGGAGATCGGCGCTAATGCCACCATCGACAGGGCCACCATCGGTTCCACGATAATCAGGGAAGGTGCCAAGCTGGATAACCTGATCCAGGTAGCTCATAACGTGGAAGTGGGCAACAATTCGGTGATTGCAGCGCAGGCCGGGGTGAGTGGAAGTACGAAGATCGGTAACAACGTTATGATCGGCGGGCAGGCGGGCATCGTCGGGCACATCATGATCGCAGACGGCACCAAAATAAATGCACAAAGCGGCGTAAGCAAAAGCATTAAATTTCCTAATACTGTTGTTACAGGATCTCCCGCTCACGATTATGCTGCTGCGTTACGTAGCCAGGCCCTCAACCGTAAATTACCCGAGTTGGAAAAAAGGCTTTCTGACCTCGAACGGCTTATCAAGCTGCTTAAAGCTGACCAGGAAAATCTCTGACATGCTGCGTTTTCACCTTCCCCACACCGGATAATTAAGCCGGCCACCGATGTGTTCACAGCCGTGAACAAAATCCGATTCTTTTCATACTTTTGTAGCTATGGACTTTAAGAACGGGACCGACCAGGCATTTCAACATACTATAAAGGAAGAACTTACAATAGCCGGGGTAGGTATTCATACAGGGCAGGCAGTTTCAATGAGGCTAAAGCCGGCGGGACCCAATACCGGAATCAACTTTCAAAGGATCGACCTGGCCGAAAAGCCGGTGATCAAGGCGGATGTAGATAACGTGATCGAAACAAACCGTAGTACAACCTTAGAATTTAGTGGCGCCAGGGTGAGTACCATTGAACACCTGATGGCCGCATTGGTAGGTATGCAGATCGACAATGTGCTGATTGAACTGGACGGTGAGGAAGTACCCATTTTGGATGGAAGCAGCGAACCTTTTGTAGCAGCCCTGCAAAAAACCGGGATCATGCAGCAAACCGCCCCCAAAATTTATTACGAGATCCACCATAATATCACTTTTACTGATGAAGAGAAAAAAGTGGAAATGGTGGCCCTCCCATACCATGAATACCGCATCAATACGCTGATAGATTTCAACTCCCCGGTACTGGGTACACAACATGCCGATCTAAAAAATATATCCCTTTTTAACGACCAGATCGCTTCCAGCCGCACATTCTGTTTTTTTCATGAGCTTGAGGCTTTGCTGAACAATAACCTGATAAAAGGTGGCGACATCAATAACGCAATCGTTGTTGTAGACCGGCCCGTTACAGGCGACCAGGTGGAACGCATTTCCAAAATCTTTAAAAAGCAGGATGTAAAAGTGAGTGAAGAAGGCATCCTTAATAACCTCCAGCTCCGTTACCCCAACGAACCCGCCCGGCATAAACTGCTGGACGTGGTGGGTGATCTCGCACTTGTGGGTTATGCTTTTAAAGCGCATATCATTGCCAACAGGCCCGGGCATGCCAGCAATGTGAAGTTTGCGAAAAAGATCAAAGAACATATCAAAAAATATAAACACCGCCAGGAAGTTCCTCAATATGATCCAAACCAGGTACCCCTGCTGGATATTCATGCGATTGAAAGAACCCTGCCGCACCGTTACCCGTTTTTGCTGGTGGATAAAATTATGGAGCTTACAGATAAACATGTACTCGCCATTAAAAATGTTACCTACAACGAACCTTTTTTCCAGGGCCATTTTCCGGGCAACTGCGTAATGCCGGGTGTATTGCAGGTAGAAGCCCTGGCGCAGGCAGGCGGTATCCTTGCTATTCCAAGAGATTCAGAAGACCAGTATGACACTTACTTCCTGAAAATAGAGAACTGCAAATTCAAACAAAAAGTGGTTCCCGGCGACACCATGATCCTGAAGATGGAATTGGTTAACCCCATTAGAAGAGGCATTTGCGAAATGAAAGGGACTATATTTATAGGAGATAAGGTGGTAACAGAAGCGATTTTGGTTGCCCAAATTGTAAAAAGACCCAAAGCATAAACATAAAAATGATTAGTCCCCTCGCACACATTAGTCCTGATGCCGTTTTGGGCAATAACGTAAAAATAGATCCTTTCGCAGTGATCCATGAAGGCGTTACGATTGGTGATGACACCCATATTATGTCTAACGCGGTGATCATGAGCGGGACCGTGATCGGAAAATCCTGCCTCATTTTTCCCGGGGCCGTTTTAGGCGCAGTTCCCCAGGACCTGAAATTTGTGGGCGAAAAAACGACCGTGGAGATTGGTGATTTTACAACGATCAGGGAATTTGTGACGGTTAATCGTGGCACACAGGATAAATGGAAAACAGTGATCGGCAGCCACTGCCTGCTGATGGCTTATGCACATGTGGCCCATGACTGCATTCTTGGTGATCATGTGATCCTTGCCAACAGTGTGCAACTCGCCGGGCACGTGGAAGTGGGAGATTATGCCATTATCGGTGGCCTGGCAGGC
>JAKFCK010000722.1:0-6516 GCA_036676685.1 Chitinophagaceae bacterium
TTTACTACGTATTCCACATCTTTCAGGGGTACACTGGCTCCCACATAGATCACCTGGATGCCCCTGCTTTTGAGCAGGTAATACATAAACAGCAGGCCAAGTTCATGGTACTCTCCTTCCGGTAGGAATAACAGGATCTTTTTATTAGATTTTAACGGCGTTTGCACCGCTTCGATACCGGCAATCAGTTTTTGACGCACTATATTACTGACGAGATGCTCCTGCGCAGGATTGATATGGTTTGTCACCCAAAGAATGCCAATTTTTTCGAGAAAAGGGAAAATAATCTGCGTAATGGTCCTTTCGATTCCCCTGGAAGATATGTATTCATTAATGGTCTTTTCAAAAGACTCCATATCCATATCTATCATCTGCTGGATCAGGTCATGCACGATTCTTTCCTGCTGGGCCTCTAACTGGTTTAAGGAAAGTATTTTTTCCCTTACTTCTGTTTGGCTCATCTTATCAATATGCGATATTTTAAAGCCATACTTATTCAGCAATGCAATGTTCAGGATTGTTTTTAGTTCATCATTACTGTAGTAGCGGATATTCGTATCCGTTCGGTGGGGTTTTAAAAAATTGTAGCGTTGCTCCCAGATACGAAGTGTATGTGCTTTAATGCCGGAAAGATTTGCGAGGTCTTTTATTGTAAAAGAATTCATTTTAACTGGTTATCCAACTAATACAAGTGAAGATAAAAATTGTTCGGGGAGTGCATTCCACAGGAGGGAAAGAGGGAATCGTTACACAGACTCTATTGCATTTACATAAGCATCTACTACTATTTGTTTGGCAAACTTCGTTTTCATGATCTCCCTTGCGTTGATGCCCATCTGTTCTCTTTCTGCTTTGTCCAGCCGCAGCATTTTTTCCATTTGTATGAACAGGTCCTTTTCATCGCGCACTTTGCAGAGGTAACCGGTAACCCCATCCACTACAATATCATTGCAGCCCGTGGTATCCGTGGTTATACAAGGTTTTTGCATACTGCCTGCCTCCAGCAGCACGTTACTCATGCCTTCTCGGTAAGAAGGTAAAACGATACAATCTGCTTCAGCCACGTAAGGGCGCACATCGTCTGAGGCGCCAAGGTAGTTCACATAGCCCGGTTCCACCCATTGCACGATCTGTTTTTCGGTAATGATGTTTTCTTTCAGGTTTTGAGAATAATAAGGACCGAGAACCTGGCAGACCACACCGGGATAATTTTTAGTGACCTGTTTGGCAGCTTCCACATACTCCAGGATGCCTTTATCTTTTATTAACCGGCTGATGAAAAGGAAAACAAATTTTTCGTCCTTTCTCTTTTGAGGAAGGGGCGCATAATAATCATAATCCACACCTGAGCCCGGGATAATGACCGCCTGTTCCGGGATTACGAATTTTTTTGCAAGAAATATGGCGAGATCATCCCTGTTCTGAAAAAAAACGATCGCTGTTTTTTTCAGCACAAAACTGTATAATGTGCGGGCGACCCTATACGCAAAACTTTCACTTTCTGCCAGGGGGCCAATACCCGAAATATTTGTTATAGTGGGAATTTTCATTGCCCTGGTAACCATGTTTCCCCATATGGCGGGGCGCATGGTAAAAGTGAGCACCACATCGGGCCTGGCCTTTTTCAGTTCGCGCCGCAGGTTACGCATATACCGGAAAACATGGAGAAAATTTGTATTGCTGGATCCAACGTCTATGATCTTAAAACCCCTGTTACGGGCCACCTGCATTTCCTTATAAGGACCCGTGGAAAAGATCGTGACCTCGTAACCCATCTCCATCAACACCTGGGTGAGTTTAAGCCTGGCAGTGTTGGTAGAAAATACGGTATTTTCCAGGATGGTGAGTTTCTTCTTCATCGGACATTGACAATTAGCGCAAATATATATTTTTGTACCATATTTCCATGCTCATCAAGGTATAAAGTATCTTGGCCCTTTTCTCCGCAGACATTTTTACCTGGTTATTCAAAAGAGCAAGGAGGAAATCTTTTTGCAGGAACTGCCGGCTCAGGGCATTCGGTGAGCCTACATAATCCGACACGATTTCTTTTAGATCTTTTTCCATCCAGTTTTTTAGCGGGACCTCAAAACCCCGCTTGGGTTGGTTGACCAATGCGGGAGGAAGGTACTTACCAGCCAGTTTTCGCAAAAGGTATTTTGTAGTGCTGCCATTGATCTTGTAATGATCCTTCAGCGCCGGCGCATATTCTAGCAGTTCCTTGCATAGGAAGGGGCTTCGGCCTTCCAGTGAGTTGGACATATTGGCAATATCCATTTTCACCAGCAGGTCGCTGAACAGGGTGCTGTTAAAATCCATATTCATGATCTTTTTCAGTCCGCTTATCTCTGCCCCGGTTATCTTATCAAAATCATGTCGCATCGCTGCAAGCTGATCACCGCCAGGGCTGAGCATGTGCTGTTCATGATCTTCCAGGATATCCACACCGGCCGATAAATAAATCTCCAGGCTTTGCTTGGAAGCAAGCGAAAGCAGCCGGTAAAAATAATTATAGGCAGATTTTTTATGATCAGAAGGAGACAACATTTTCCTGGCAAAACCTGCAATATTTTTCACCGGTGCCGGTGAACTGAAAAAGTCATATTTCGAAAACGGGACATACCGACGGTAGCCGCCAAACAGTTCATCTGCACCATCGCCGTTTAATATTACGGTGACGTAACGTTTAGCCTCTTTGCTCACGTAATAACTGGGTATTGCGGAACTGTCAAAAAACGGTTCGCCGTAGTTACAGATGATCTTCTCCAGGTCATATTGCAGATCGTCAAAAGAGATCTTTATTTCTGTATGGTTCGTATTATATTTTTCGGCCACCATCTTTGCAAGTGGTGCCTCATCATATTCTCCATCAAAAGAAATGGTGAAAGTTTTAATTTGGTTATTATACTCACTGGCTATGGCCGTGACCAATCCACTGTCTATACCGCCGCTTAAAAAACTTCCCACTTCCAGGTCAGAAGATTCTACACGTCTTTTCACAGACTGGTGCAGCAAAACATCTACCTTTTCTAAAGCGGCCTCAAAAGAATCTCCGGAGGAACGTTGATAATGGTCATTAATATTCCACCACTGGTCTTCCATTACCTCCATTGTTTTGCAATTCACGAGCATCGAAGAACCGGCCGGCAGTTCCCTCACATTTTTATAGGGGGTGCTGGTCTTATAAAATGATCCCAACCGCAGGTAAGTATAAAAATTTTCCGCGGCCATTTCCAGGGGCACTTGGCTTTTCAGGCAATTCAGCTCACTGGCAAAAATTATTTTATCCCCCCCGGAGTAAATGTACAGCGGCTTTTTGCCTGCCCTGTCCCTGGCGATGAACAAGGTCTCTTCCTGTTGATCATATATGGCAAATACAAACATGCCTTCCAGGTCATTTAAAAACGCGGTACCCAGGTGGCGGTAGAGTAATAAAAGTGTTTCTGTATCTGAATACGTGTTGCCGGATAAATTATACCGCTGCCGCAGTTCGCTGTGATTGTAAACCTGCCCGTTAAAGATGATGGTAAATCGATCATCGATTGTCATGGGTTGTTTGCCGCCGGATATATCAAGTATGGATAAACGTAGATGGTAGAGATCAATATTACTGTGCAAAAAGCCATTCTGTTCATCCGGGCCACGGTGAAACATGCTGCCATTCACTTGTCCATAATTTAATTTGTGATTAACGGCACCGGCTATTCCACACATATTTTACTTTCTTGATGTGGGACAAAATAAATGTTTATTATTGAATTGTTGATGATAAATTACGATAAATTTGCCGGCGTCAATATTCATAAACGGGCCCCCAAACACCATTGTGAAACGCTAACACTGCATGGGAATTTTAGACATTATATTATTTTCCCTCTATGTCTATATCTTTTATTTAGTCTTTGCTTTCCGGAGAAGAAAAATCAAAGACCCTTTATTAAAAAAATACCAGAAAAACGGATTTTGGATCAAGATCATATGCACTGTTGCTATAACGATCTTTAATGTTTATTTATCTCCCGGCGATTCTACTTCCCTTTACTACCCGGAGGGACTTAATATTTTCCGCCTTATCCTGAAAGACCCGGAAAACATTCGTTGGCTTTTTCTGCCGGGTGATGACTTTGACCGGAACCTTGTGGCAGACGCTGGTAATACCGGTTACTTTCGGAGTGAAGCTAATTTTTTTATAATAAAGCTGGTTGCCATATTTAGTTTTGTAAGCTTTGGCAGTTATATTGTGATCCAGTTGTTTTTTTCCCTGATAGCCTTCACGGGTATATGGAAATTGTTTAAATTGTTTTACGAAATATACCCGCACCTTAATAAAAAGCTGGCTATTGCCATACTCTACCTGCCCACGCTGGCTTTCTGGAGTTCCGGTGTGTTAAAAGATCCTATTTGTATGGGTATGCTAGGATGGATGACCTATGCATTGTATGCCGCGTACCATAAAAATATTGCATTGGTAAGAAATACAGTGATCGCATTGATCGCTGCCTTAATTCTATCTATTGTGAAGCCCTATATCCTTTTTGCGTATGTGCCTTTTTTCATTTTATACCTCATCCTGAAAAAAATCCATATCATCAGTAACCCGCTGGTAAAACTGGTCACTATATTGTTCATCGGAGCCATCAGCGTAGGAGGATTTATCCTGGTGTCTGAAAGGCTGCAGGAAGAGATGGGTAATTTTGCCCTTGAAAAACTTACCGAGTCTATCCAGTCCCAACAGAAAAATTTTATCAATATGGCCGATCGTGCGGAATCATCCTTCAGCCTCGGCGTGGAATATGATGGTAGCCTGGGAAGCCTGGTGAAACTCGCCCCCGCAGCCATCAATGCAACCTTGTTCCGGCCCTACCTCTGGGAATCCAAAAAACTTTCCACCCTGCTGTCCTCATTAGAAAGTTTGACCCTTATGTTACTGACCTTATTTGTATTATTTAAAGTGGGCCCGTTCACTTTTTTCAAAACCATTTTTAAGGACCCAATGGTTATGTTCTGCTTTTTTTTCTCGGTGTTGTTTGCCTTGTTTATCGGGGCCACCACGTTAAATTTCGGCACCCTCGTGCGGTATAAAATTCCTTGCATGCCCTTTTTTGTAATTGCCCTCCTGCTTATTTACGAGAGAAAAAATATACAAAAAACTGGAATAAACTAAATAAAACTAAATACTACTCAAGGGGGAGTTCCGTTCAAACGCCAGCTGTTCTCCTCGTGCCGGGCAAAGTAAATAAACCCTGGATAGCCTGCCTGGTATACTTCACATAATTGCTGTAGCCCAACCTGTACGAATCCCATGGATTGCTTTTAAGCCTGGTAAGAATAGATTGAGGCGTTTGGGTAAAATTGCTGCTAAAAGCGTCAGTCGCCGGCCAGAATATAAAGCCGAGTTTTTTCACCTTGTCTGTTTTCTGGTACACCATCACTACGCCTGCCATAGCAAAAAGAAAACAACAGTAATTAAAAAATGCCACGAGTTTGTTATCGAATTTTGCTTTGTGTATGTGCAGGCGGTTTCTAACGTAGAAATACATTTTCCAGCTGTTTTCAAAATCCCAATCATTCTTAAATGTAAATGCAGAAGCCGGGTGGTAATGAATGCTGTCCGCGACTGTGCATACCGGGATCTTATTGCGGCGCGTAATGCGATGATAATATTCTGTTTCGTCGCCCCACAGGAACAATGCCGGCCGGGGAAATCCTACTCTTTCCACGATACTACGGTGCAGCATGGTCCCGTTAAAAGGATGCCCTACCCCGTCTATCAGGTTCGTATCTACATCATCGATGGTGGCGAAGTTTTTCGTTTTCCAAACAAATGTTTTTTTATCTTCTTTATTCAATACGGCACAGTTTCTCAGGCAAAGATTGTCTGTTTGCGGCGCCAGTATCTTTTCCAACGCATCTTCTTTTGGATAGCCATCATCGTCCATGCACCAGATCCAGGAATAACCATGCTTAAAAGCCCAGGATATACCGGTATTAAAGCCGCCACTTGATCCAACATTTTTTTGTGTAATAAAAAAGACATCTTCCTGCTCTTTCAGCCATTGCTCAGTATTGTCCGTGCTACCGTTGTTTACCACTAAGATGGCGTCTGGCTTGCGTGTTTGATTGCGAAGAGCGTTGATACATTCAGATAAAAGTGCCTGGCGGTTGTATGAAACAACCACGGCGATAGCTTTTTCCATAAATATGGATAGTTTTGGTTTTAATCAGAATATTTGGACTCTGGTATTAACGGCCAAATATTCTGCTTATTGCATAAACTCCCAAAAACTTGTGAAAAAATAAAAACAAGCTAGCCAGTCACCCCCTGAATAATGCCCAGGTACAGTTTTTTATTAGCGTGGATAGAGTAATGATTTATTACATTGATACGCGCAGCCTCTCCCATTTTTTTGCGGAGTGCTGCATCTCTCATCAGCAGTTCCAGTTGTTCAATCCATTCCTCTTCTGTCTCTACAAGAAAGCCTGTTTTACCATTTGCTGGCAATCATCAAAATTGCC
>JAKFCK010000723.1:0-11714 GCA_036676685.1 Chitinophagaceae bacterium
GCGGGGCTACCGGATAGGTTACGCCTGGTCGGACGACCTGGTTCACTGGACCCGGGACGATGAAAATAGCGGCATAAGTCTTTCCGAAAGCGGCTGGGATGCGGAAATGATGTGCTACCCACATATATTCCAACATTCAGGCAAAGTTTTTTTGTTATATAACGGTAATGAATTTGGCAAATCAGGCTTCGGGATAGCGGAATTACAAACGGATCAAAATAATATATAATGGAGGATGGATATACAAAGTATGCAAAAAATACTGCGGTTACCGGGCAAATCATTGCGCACCTCGAAAAGGCCAGTGAATTGTTTGTGCCTCCACTGGGCCTGAGGGTACATATAGCAGACTATGGAAAAAAGATAGCCGAAAACTGTGTTACCTTTGAAGCCTGGGATGGTACGTGCCTGGTAGGTTTGATCGCAGCTTACTTTAACGACCTGGAAAACAATACAGGGTTCATCACCAGTGTAAGCGTTTTGAAAGAACACCTCGGTAGGGGTATCGGATCTAAACTAATGGAGCAGTGTGCTGAATATGCACAGGAGCATAAATTCCGGGAGATAAAGCTGGAGGTTTTTAATCAAAACCAAAACGCTATTCTGTTATACAAAAAATCCGGGTTTAAGGAAGTGGAGACCAGGGAGGATCTGCTCATCATGACAAAAATAATATCGGTACATAAATAAAATATAGTATGAGTTCAACCAGGAACTACAACGCGGAATTACAGGACACACCGGACCATAAATACGCCTACAATTTTGATTTTGATGTAATGCACAGGTTCATGATCCAATCTTTTGAGCCTTTTTTTCAGCCCGGCAACTGCCTGGAGCTGGGCAGTTTTAAAGGCGATTTCACAAGGCGCCTAATGACTTATTTTAATGATATCACCTGTGTGGAGGCGTCCGGGGAGGCGATAGCCCAGGCACAGGCAGATTTGGGCAACTCGATCAGTTTTGTCAATGGTCTTTTTGAGGAAGTCTCGTTAGCCAAAAAATACAATAATATAATTCTCACCCACGTGCTGGAACACATGGACAACCCGGTGGGGTTGATGAAAAGGATCAACGATGAATGGCTTGAAGATGACGGCTGTTTTTTCCTGGTGTGCCCGAATGCGAATGCCCCTTCCAGGCAGATTGCTGTAAAGATGGGCCTGATCACACATAATACAGCTATCACCCCCTCGGAGGCCGCCCATGGTCATCGGATCACTTATACGCTTGACAGCATGGAAAGAGATGCTGTTGCCGCTGGTCTGAAGGTAGTGCACCGGTCAGGAATATTTTTTAAGGCCCTTGCTAATTTCCAATGGGATAGGTTGCTGAATACAGATATCATTTCGGATGAATACCTGCAAGGCTGTTACCAGCTGGGGCAGGTTTACCCTGATCTTTGTTCCAGTATTTTTTTAATGTGCAAAAAAGGCAGCTAATGTTCGGCATCAGCTTCGTTCGGTTTAAAGTTTGTTAATCAAGATATGATTGTGTCAGCAGTGGAAGATCAAATTAATTATAAGGTTTCAATAGTTACGGGTTGTTATAAAAGTATCCCATTCCTTGAAAGGATCTATGACAGCCTGAAAGCAAGCTCCTATAAGAACATAGAATGGATCACCGTAGATGATTGTTCACCGGATAAAACGCTTGAGCATTTACACGAATTAAAAAACAGGCAGGAGCTGAACATGAAGGTTATACAACTCCCGCGGAATACGAGAGGTGTCGGGGCGATTGCGGAAGGTATCAGGAATGCCACGGGCGATTTTACGATCATCATGGATCATGATGATCAGCTGATTGATAATGCCATTGCACCTATGCTGGAGATCTGGAACAAGCTTGGCGTAAATTCAGCCACGCCCTTATATGGCATATGGGGAAGATGCCTGGATCAATACGGTAACCCAATAGAGCGGCCTATTGAGGAGGCGCCGGTCATTTGTAAGAATGCAGAACTTTTTCATGTTTATAAGTTGAGAAATGAGTGGGGTTCATCACTGATCAAAACAGAGGTCTTAAAAAAATTCTACGTGTTTGAAGAGGATATCCATGGCTGCACCAACGGCGTTTTCTGGAACCGTATGGGCCAGGAATACAGTAGTATTCTTACCAATATTGTAATGCGGAGGTATTTTACAAATGTTCCCGGATCGGTCACCCAGTCCAGGAAAGTAATGTTCCCCGAAGCCCTTGCCAACCAGGAGGCAGAATACCTGAATACCAACCGTCAATATTTTGTGCAGGACACCCTTTTCTTTTTGAAAAAAATAATCATCTACCTTAAGTATAATTATCATTCAGGTTATAGCCTGTTCACAGGAATAAAAAAATTACATGGATATGGCTTAAGGTTAATGTCTGTGCTCCTGATCCCATTATTTTTTTATGTGGTATTCCGGGATAAATTATTAAAATAGGCAATGTTTAAAAAAGTTTCATCTACCACGCTTTTTTATGCCTACGTGCAAGCTGTTGCCTTTTTCGTTTTTATGCTCACCGCCAAATATTACGGGGCGGACGGCCGGGGCGTTTTTGCTTCGGTTACCTCCATTGGAACATTTGCTGCATCGTTGCTGGGTCTCAGCATTGGAAGTGTCATTCCCTATTTTACTGTACAGTTTACACAAAGCCGTGAATTGTTCTTCCGGGACAGGATGTTTAGTATTTTGGGCACCATTTTTTTTCTGACTTTTTTGGCTTTTGCCAGCCTTTGCGTAACCTATCTGGTACGTCCTTCCTTATTTGGAAATATTTCTATCGGGTACCTGCTCGCCGCGGCTATATCTTTACCTTATTTCATGTGGATAGGTGCCAATGATATCCTTTTTTCATCGGCCGGTAAAATACGTAACCAGAATATCATAGGGCTTTATATTAAGACGGCTTTTTTAATTACCTGTTTTATTACGATCTTCTTTTTTAATATAAACCTGCTTAGCTTCCTTGTTATATATGGCTGCTTCAATCTCTTACAATTCC
This sequence comes from Chitinophagaceae bacterium, assembly GCA_036676685.1. Taxonomy (GTDB): domain Bacteria; phylum Bacteroidota; class Bacteroidia; order Chitinophagales; family Chitinophagaceae; genus Ferruginibacter. The sequence continues at coordinate 2,989 of JAKFCK010000723.1, forward strand.
TGGCAGAAATGATCTTCCTGGTCAGGATGAGCGAATCAAGATTTCTTATCGACTTTTTGTTTATTAAAGAGCTGGTAAAAAAAGGCCTCCTTGTGCATGCGGCAACCATAGCAGGCCTTTTGAATACTACATTCAGTGTATTGGTTTTGAATTATTATGCAAAGGAGGATATGCGGGACGTGGGCAACTTAAACTTTGCCACGCAACTAAGCTCGCTCCTAATGATTGTTCCAATTGTAGTAAACAGGTATATGTATAGCGAGATCACCGCATATGGCATAAGGGAAGGTTGGGAAAAACAAAAAAAAGTGATTAAATATTGTTTGTTGTTCCTGGTGGCGGTGGCAATAGCAGCCTATTTTCTTATTGTACCTTTTTGTAGTTTATGGGGAAAGGAATTTACCGAAGCAATTCCGGTTTTCAGGATCTTCCTGCTCATTATGATACCCAGTGCTTTCTGCACCATGATGCAAAGCCAGTGGTATTCCCGTGGTTATTTTAAAAAGATGTCTGCGATCAATATCAGTGTGGGCGTGGTAGGCGCGCTGATCACCTTATACACTATCCCCAGGTATGGCATGTATGGCGCGGTCATCACAACAGCCTTTACCTACAGCATATTTTTTGTTATTAATATTATTTTTTATTATAAAATAGAGGCGGAAAAATTACCGGACCAGCCACAACCCGTTGCCCTTTCATAAATGACGCCGGTTTGCCGTTAACTTTCTCACAGTTCAATTAAAAGCCGCATATTTGCAGGGATCATTTACCTAACATGTATGCCCGTTATTGACAAACGAGATTTCCTTCCCACGCTGGCCCATAACACAAGATCTGTCACCCTGGATATTGGATGTGGCCCTCGTAAAAAAAGTCCTGGATATATAGGGATCGATGCACTGGATTTTGAAGGAGTAGACCTGGTAGGCGATGTGTTTGAAGTGCTGAACCAGTTTCCCGACGCCAGCGTGGATGCCGTTTTTTCTGCGCATTTTTTTGAACATATACCCGGCGTGGATAAACTCCTGATGGAGATAGGCAGAATTTTAAAGCCGGGAGGGACATTAAAAATCATCGTGCCGCATTTTTCCAATCCCTATTTTTATTCCGATTACACCCACAGGAACTTTTTCGGCCTTTACTCCATGTCTTACCTGGCTGCAGAAAATTTGTTTAAGAGAAAAGTACCGCAATACCAGCTGAACACTGTTTTCCAGCTCACCAATGTTTACCTGCGTTTTCAATCTCCTTTTAAGATCAGGGGTCTGTTCTACCGGTTCTATGGCAGGCTCATCAACTTTTCCTATTACTTAAAGGAGTTGTATGAGGAAAATTTTAGCCGCCTGGTTTATTGTTACGAAATAGAATACGACCTTGTAAAAAAATAAGCCCGAACATCTTGAAAGTAACTATAGGGATACCAACTTACAACCAGGCCAGGTTTATCGAAGATGCTGTTAGGTCTGCCCTTGCTCAAAGTTACCCGGATATTGAAGTTGTTGTAGCAGATGATTGCTCTTCAGATAACACCGGAGATCTGCTCAGGGCCTATAGCACTGATCCCCGTTTTGTATATGTAAAAAATCCCGCCAACCTGGGGCGCACCGCCAATTACAAAAATTTGTTGTATAATCTTGCCCATGGAGACTGGTTCGTAAACATGGATGGGGATGATTATTTTATTGATAAAAACTTCATCAGTAATGCCGTAAAGTTTGCAAACGAAAATCCTGCTGCGGTAGCAGTGATCGCAGATTGCGAAGTGCTGATGGAGCAAAAAGGGGAAACCTTATTATATACCAGCAAATATCAAAACGGTGAGCTGGTAGACGGGCTTCGGTTCCTGCAGGACGTGCAAAAGCAGGAAGCCCAAACAACCCACCTTACTACGATGTACGACCGGGCGAAAGCAATGAAGATAAATTTTTATCACCTGGATATTATTAGCAGTGATTTTGAATCATTATACCGGTTGCTGTTGCAGGGCCCTCTTGTTTATTATAAAAAACCGGTGGGCGTATGGCGACAGCATGGCAATAATATGGTGACCAAAAAAACGGTCAACGAAAGCATACTCAACCTGCAAATGCCCGCTTCAGTAGCTGCATATGCCCGCAAAAATGGTGTGGACCTGTCTGGTTGGGAAAAGGCTGCTTTAAAAAACATGATCGCAGCGATACTTGTAGAAGCAAAGCAGGAAAACAGGCTGCTAAAAACTTTTTACAGGCTTATGCTAAACTATCCGCTTGCCTCGATGCAGTTACTGTTTAATTTTTCATCGGTATTAAAACATTTAAGACCAGTATGAAAATTCTTTTTTTAATTCCTTCATTAGGTGGTGGCGGCCAGGAAAAAGCCGGGATGCTGTTCTGCAATTATCTGATGCAATATCACGAGGTCACCGCGTTATGTTTTGAGGAAGCCCGGCCGGGGGAATATAACTATCAATGCCCCATTATCAGGATACCTATTGCCACGAGCCAGGGAATAGTTGGCAAGCTTATAGCGGCTATTCAAAGAGTGCGGGCGATCAGGAAGGTAAAAATTCAATTGCGCCCGGATGTGGCGGTGGCCTATGGTAACACGGCCATTATATTAAATGTGCTGAGTTCCACAGGAGAAAAAAAAATAGCCTCCGTGCGCCAGTCGTTTAATGTACTGATAAAACAGAAATCTTTTTCTGCCCGGACTCACCTGCAATTATATGTGTGGTCCTTGCGCAGGTCTGATCTCATCGTGCCGGTAAGCAAAAATATCAATGCCGAACTGAAAAAATATTACCGGATAAATAATGATCTTTTCATCAATAATGGTTTTGAGCCCGTTCCCATCAGCGTGCAGGGAAAAGAAGATGTGAGTTTTATGGAGGGTAACCGCCAGTGGTTGATCCATAGCGGCCGTTTTGACCCCAGCAAAGGTCACTGGCACCTGGTAAGGATATATGCCCGGGTAAAAAAACACCTGCCGGGGTGCGGCCTCATACTACTCGGTGGAAAGGACACTTCTTCTGCCGCAGGAAAAGATATTGAAGATTATTGCAAAGTATACCTGCAAGAGCAAAACCTGCGTTGGAGCGAAACAGGTGACGGTACTGCAGATGTATTGTTCCTGGGTCACCAGTCCAATCCATACAAGTACCTGCAGAAAGCAACGGTGTTTGTGTTCCCTTCACTCTGGGAAGGGTTTCCTAATGCCCTGCTTGAAGCCATGGCCTGTGGGTTGCCGGCAGTGGCTGCGGACTGTGCCACGGGCCCGGCAGACTTATTACGGGAAGGGCAAGACGCCTTTGGTGTGCTTCTGCGCGCATTTGAGGATGATTTTTATGCCAGGGAAGACAATACCGATTTGGAACAACAGTGGAGCGAACAACTGGTAGAACTATTAAGCAATAAACAGCAGCTGAAATACCTCGCTGCACAATCGACAAAACGTGCAGGTTTATACCACGGCGAAAGAATTGGTAACCAATGGAACCAGATAATTAATAAACTTGAGCCGCGGAAATAAACCGGGTAGCTCTCCACATCCTTTTGTGGCTGCTGTATTTAAAACTCTTTCCATTAGTTTTGCTCCTCGTCAAATACCGGGTTAAAAAAATGTTTGCCGCGGTGTTAACCCTTTAAAACATGAAGCCTAAAATCATCATATTTATTAATTCACTGAGTTCAGGGGGTGCCGAAAGAGTAGTGACACACCTGCTCTGGAACCTGAAAGATGAATTTGAAATTCACCTGGCGATGTATTGTAAAATAATTGATTTTAAGATACCCCCGGATATCAGGATCCTGGATCTCAGGCAATCCATCACCGAGAATGATTTCCGGGTTTTTCTCAAGATCCCTTTAATGGCGTATCGGTTGCACAGGTACTGCAAAAAAAACGATATCCATACGTCGGTGGCCTTCCTTAACCGGCCCTGTTATGTAAATGGAGTGATGCGGAGCCTCTTTGGGTTTAAGGGCCGCATTGTAATGTGTGAAAGGACATACCAGTCTGCGATCCTTCACTCAAGGAACCCGATGTTTCGGGCTATATCAATTAAGCTGGTAAAGTTTGCCTACAAAAGGGCAGATCTCGTTTTGGCAAATTCCTACGCGATGAAGGCAGATCTCGTGGAAAATTTCAAAGTTAAAACGCCCATCAGGGTGATCCATAACCCAGTGAACCTGGCTTATATAAAGGAAAAAGCAAAAGAACCGGTAAGCCTGCGTTTTGATAAAGATTATTTTTATTTTATTGCAGTAGGGGGCTTTAGGAAAGAAAAAAATTATGCCCTGATGATAGAGGCCTTATTCAGGCTGAAACAACTCCCCGTGCGGCTGGTAATTGTTGGAGCAGGAACACAGGAAAGTTACCTGAAGCAAAAAGTAAATACCCTGGGTTTAGAAAAGATGATCATTTTCTGCGGGTTTGACAGCAATCCATATAAATACATTGATAAAAGTGATTGTTTTGTGCTGAGTTCCTATGTAGAAGGATTTCCAAATGTTTTACTGGAAGCACTTGCCTGTGGCAAACCTGTTATTTCCACGGACTGCAGGTCGGGCCCGAGAGAGATACTGGCGCCCGGCACGGATATTCATCATGAAGCCTCCACCAATTTTGAGATCGCCGAACATGGCATCCTTACCCCAACAAATGATGTGGTACTACTGGCCGCAGCCATGAAAAAAATTTTTGAAGATGCTGCATTAAGGGATCTCCTGAAAGCAGGCGCAGCAAGACGTGCAGCTGATTTTGAAGTGGAGGAAATTATCAAGTCTTTCCATGTTGCTTTTTCTGAATAAACATTTGTTGCTGGTATAGGATATGCAAAAGCCCTACGAGGTAAAAAGGGATTATGGGAATCCTGTACCTGGCCAATGTGCCGAAATTTAGGGTAGATACCCCAACCAACGCAGCGAACAATAACGAGTACATGATGCAGAGAAAAGAGAATGGGTTGTTGAAAATCCCCACTATAAATTTCAAGAAACCAGTCTTAAATACGATGTAAACGGTAAACAGCAGGATAAACAAACTTTCCAGGGCAGAAAATAACATGATGAGTTTTCTACTCTCCCACACAAATGGCCGGAACAAAGTGGCCGTGATACCGGCCGGAATTTTTTTAATAAATCCCCCGAGCGAATGCTCCATCGGCCCGATCTCAAAAAAAGATCCTGATTCATCTTCCATGCTTTTATAAGCCCGTTGCTGACCTTGCACCGTTTCTAACAACCGCTCGGTGGCATAACTGCCAAGGGTAGCTTCTATCTGTTGGGAAAAACTTACATATACCAGGATCATAAAGGCAAAAATGAGCGGCTGAAGCAAGCGTCGTAATAATGTATTTTTTATTTTATTCATCATGTTGAGAATGATATAAAACAAAAACGGTATAATAAAAGCGGCCAGGATATAGATTTTGATCAGTGCCAGCAGGACACAACAAAAAAGAATGATGAGGAGATACCGGAACCTGAACATCTTTTTTACGAATAAGGCATGACTGTAAAAGATCAACCAGCCCAGGGCAGCGATGCAGATGGTGTCCTTCAGGATGCCTGATCCATAAATGGCTACAGAAGGGAAAAACAATACAATCAGTGCTATCCGCTTGTGCCAATGGGGCATTATATCTGCAAAGGTTTCCAGCATTTTGAAGATGCCACTGTAAGCCAGCGCTGCAAAAACCATCGTGGTCACGAGGAAACGGCCGAAGCACAAATAAGAGATCACCAGTGTTATCTTTTCCAGCAACCAGCCCGACTCTGCACCTGCAACTATACCATGTTTTGATCGCACATATTCCAGGTCTTTAAAAAGCACTCCCAGGTTTTCCTCGCCGCGGCTTATGGCATTACGGATCTCGGTTGCTTCTGCAAAATAGGAAAGCGTGTCGCCGTAGCCGTAATAAAAGATGACAAGGAAGGCATAAAAAAGCGCACATGCCAGTTTAAAAAACATACCTTTTACAAGGTACCGCTCCATTAAAAAGTTGCCTGCATTTCTCTTTTTAATGAAGATCATACCTGCATAGATCAACAAAAAATACAAGGGCACAAGGAAGAGGTCGATCAAGCCGATATATTCTACATTCATTAACAAGTTATTTATGCTTTGGCAATTTAGGTAAATTTAGGTTCCGGTTTTATTCCGGCATTTTATCCGGCCGGAGTTAGCCTGGCTGTGAATTAATAGGGCTGAAACGGTTATTTTTCTTTTCTTTGCAGCTATTTATGAAAGCTTTGTTTAATACAGTTTCACTGGAAAAAAAGCTGGCTAGTTAAAAACAACATACGAATGTCAAATCCCAGAGTAATTCTGCTTACCGGCGGGGCAGGATTTATCGGCTCGCACCTTACCCGGCTTTTTGTGAACAAATACCCGGAATACGCAATTGTTGTGCTGGATAAACTTACTTATGCCGGGAACCTGGAAAATCTTAAAGACCTGGAGCACGCAACAAATTATGAATTTGTAAAAGGCGATATCACTGACCTCGGGCTGATGCGGGAGTTGTTTGCCAAATACAAGTTCGACGCAGTACTGCACTGCGCGGCAGAAAGCCACGTGGATCGTTCCATAGCAGATCCGCTTGCATTTGTGCAAACCAATGTGATCGGAACTGTGAACCTCCTGCAAGCCGCCAAAGAATCCTGGAAAGCGGATATGGATAACAAAATATTTTATCATATATCAACGGATGAAGTATACGGTTCCCTGGGAGAAGAAGGATTTTTTACAGAAGAGACCGCCTATGATCCCCGCAGTCCTTATTCAGCATCCAAAGCTTCCTCCGACCATTTTGTAAGAGCATATTTCCATACTTACAAGCTACCGGTAAAGATCTCCAACTGCTCCAACAATTACGGGCCTTACCATTTCCCGGAAAAATTGATCCCGCTTTGCATCAATAATATCCTGCACAATAATCCTTTGCCGATTTATGGCAAAGGCGAGAACGTGAGGGATTGGTTGTATGTAGAAGACCATGTGCGGGCTATTGACGTCATTTTTCATAACGGTAAAGTAGGCGAAACATATAATATCGGCGGGCATAATGAGTGGACGAACATCGACCTGGTGAAAGAACTTTGCCGGCAAATGGACGAAAAACTCGGCAGGGAAAAAGGCAGTTCGGAAAAACTGATCACCTATGTGACCGACCGCGCAGGGCATGATTTACGTTATGCCATAGACGCCACAAAACTGAAAGATGAATTGGGCTGGCTACCATCGCTTCAGTTTGAAGAAGGGATATCCCGGACAATAGACTGGTTCTTGAACAACAACGAATGGTTGCAAGACGTAACCAGCGGCAACTATCTACATTATTACGAACAACAATATCACAAAAGATAATGAAAGGAATTATTCTTGCCGGCGGCTCAGGTACACGGCTATACCCTATTACAATGGGGATCAGTAAGCAGCTAATGCCTATCTATGATAAGCCCATGATCTATTATCCCCTGAGCACACTGATGCTGGCGGGAATAAAAGATATATTGATCATTACCACACCGGAAGACCAGTCACAGTTCCAGCGATTGTTGGGAGACGGCGCCCAGTGGGGTTGCAAAATAAGTTATGCCAAACAGGAAGTGCCAAACGGGCTCGCACAGGCTTTTGTGATCGGGGCTGAATTTATCGGGCAGGACAGCGTAGCGCTCGTTTTGGGCGATAATATTTTTTACGGAAGCGGGTTTAGGCAGTTGTTACAGGCTTCGGCTAACCCCGACGGTGCCGTAATTTTTGCATACCCGGTGAGTGACCCCGAGCGTTATGGCGTGGTAGAGTTTGACGAAGATTACAATGCGCTTAGCCTGGAAGAAAAGCCGGCTGCACCCAAAAGCAATTATGCCGTTCCCGGGTTATATTTTTATGATAATTCAGTGGTGCAAATTGCCAAAGACCTGCAACCCAGTCCAAGGGGTGAATATGAAATTACCGATGTAAATAAAGTGTACCTGGAAAATAAAAAGCTGAAAGTGGGCGTTTTAAACCGTGGTTTTGCCTGGCTGGATACCGGCACATTTGATTCCCTTAATGATGCCGGGGAATATGTACGTGTTGTAGAAAAAAGGCAGGGGCTTAAGATCGGTTGCCCCGAGGAAATTGCTTACAGGATGGGGTTTATCAGCAAAGCGCAACTGGCCGAACTTGCAGAAGGTTTGAAGAAAAGCGGGTACGGGGAATATTTAAAGAGAATAAGCTAACCGGATTTGTAAAATTGAAACAGTCTTTCCCGGCTTTTACGATGGCAACATTTAAACTAGCAATTGTCTGATGATTGAATACGAAATTAAGGCTCAAAGTAAATTTTCATTAGGGCTCACGGAATTATGGCAATATAGGGAATTGTTATATTTCTTTACCTGGAGGGACGTAAAAGTGAAATATAAACAGGCGGCATTGGGCATTCTCTGGGCAGTGCTGCAGCCGCTCATCATGATGCTGATGTTCACGTTTATTTTCAGCCGTACATTAAAAGTGAGCAGTGACGGAATACCTTACCCGGTGTTTGCTATAAGCGGGTTGCTGATCTGGAATATCTTTAGCAATGGCCTGCTGAACAGTGCAAACAGTATGGTCGCCAATGCCAATATCATCAAAAAAATTTACTTCCCCCGGCTATTGATCCCAATGAGTGCCATCCTAACGGCCCTTGTTGATTTTTGTTTTGCCCTCATTATTTACATTGTGATCCTGCTATATTACCGCCAGGGCATCAATCC
>JAKFCK010000724.1:0-6665 GCA_036676685.1 Chitinophagaceae bacterium
GGTTCAACACGTTCCTGTCTTTGCTTTCAGCTCTTACCATTTGCCTGGTGATGCGATGATCAAGGAATAAGCCGGTATCAAGATAATCGGTGAGGTTCACCAGGAATTTCAAACCATTCTCCTCAACGGTGAAGAACTCTTCGGCCACATTCAGCTTTTCGTATTGCTGTCCTTTGTGATGCATTTTGCGCCGTTGCCGGTCGTATATTTTGCTTACCGGAATTTCCATGAGTTTACTGATCACTTCCTTGCAGCTATCCAGCCAGGCATCATGTTCATCTTCTTCCATTCCATGCCGGCGAAGGTATTCGGCCAGGTACACTTTGTCTTCGTATAACTCAATGGCAAAGGGAAACTCGGTGAGGTCGTGATCGTAAACGCGGTAACAGGAAACATTTTGTCGCCGGGCCAGTTTGCTTTTATGTTTATACACTTTCAGCAAACGGTTCTCAAACATCTGGAGTTTATCATTCATGGTTCACCCGGGAAACGCTGATCAACTTATTTCAATTGCTCCAAAGCCTCTTTGATCTTCCTGAATCCTTTCTCAATATTATCCATGCTGTTGGCAAAAGATAACCTGATGCACTCAGGATTCCCAAAAGCCCTCCCTGTTACAGTAGAAACATGCGCTGCGTTCAGCAGGTACATGCAAAGATCATCTGCGTCCGCGATCACGTTCCCTGCGGGGGTACTCTTACCAAAATATACATGCACATCAGGGAATACATAAAATGCGCCGGGGGGTTCACTGCAAACCAGGCCTGGTGTTTCACTGATCAACTCCAGTACACGCTTACGGCGCTTCCTGAATTCTTCCACCATTGCGTGCGTTGGTTTCAGGTCGCCGGTAAGGGCGACTATTGCTGCCCTTTGGGTGATAGAACAGGTAGCACTGGTAAACTGTCCCTGTAATTTATCTGCGGCTTTGGCAATGGTAACAGGGGCGGCCAGGTATCCAAGGCGCCAGCCCGTCATTGCAAAACCTTTACTCAATCCATTTATAATGATCACCCGGTCTTTAAGGAAATCAAACTGGGCAATGCTTTCATGTTTACCGTCAAATACGATATGCTCATAAATTTCATCGCTCATGATAAACACATGGGGATGTTTCCTAAATACCTCAGCCAAACCCTCAAGTTCTTCTTTAGAATACACCGCTCCGGAAGGATTACAGGGAGACGAGAACATGAATAACTTTGTTTTATCCGTAATCGCTGCGTCAAGTTCTTCGGGAGTGATCTTATAACCATTCTCCAGTTTGGCTTTGACGAATACCGGTTTTCCGCCGGCAACTCTTACGATCTCGCTGTAGGTGACCCAATAAGGGGTGGGTATCACTACTTCATCTGCTGCATCCACGATAGCCAACACAAGGTTTGCGATACTTTGTTTAGCACCGGTACTTACTACGATCTGGTCCGGCGTGTAATCCAAACCGTTATCCCTTTTTAATTTAAGACAAACAGCTTCACGAAGGTCCAGGTAACCCGCTACCGGGGTATAATGGCTGAAATTGTCATCTATCGCCTTTTTTGCTGCTTCTTTAATATGATCCGGTGTATCAAAATCCGGTTCACCAAGACTTAGGTCTGTCACATCAATTCCCTTGGCTCTTAATTCACGGCCAAGCTTCGCCATTTTCAGCGTTTCAGGTTCATTGAATTTGCTCATTAAAGAAGACAACATAATACAGTAAATTTTTAAATGAGCCGCAAAAGTAACTATTTATTGTAGGAGAAAATCAGTGAAGAAAGGTCTGGTATGATATTTTTTTTCCTTGCGAGTTCGTGATCATATAAAATTTTTCCCAGGTTCTTCATGAAGGGAAAGCCAATGCTTTCATAATCATAACGATCATCATTGAGAATACCATCGGGGTTGCAATAGATGGTTGCTGACACAAAAAACTCGATCTTATTCTGAAAGTCAACTATATAAGCCACATCCGTCAGCTGGCCGTAAGCATTGCCCACCTTATTAAATAAGCGAATGTTTTTGGGCAGGCTGCCCTTTTCCGAACCGTAGAGGAGGAATTTCACATAAGCATCATGGTAGCTGCTGTCGTAGGTAGGATATTGGGACTCGCCGGGGAACTGGCTCATGTACTGCAGTACAAATTGGCGGTCTTCTTCAGAAATATTGAATCGTTCCGTGGGTTTTACGGCCTGTGGAAAAATCAAACTAATGAGCATCTGGTGGAGATCGGCAAGTTGTAGCCGGTTCTTTTTAGAAAAATCCATTGGTTTGTTCTGTAAGATGCCATTGCTGTAATAACCATTCCCTAGCTGATCGTTTCGGCGGGCATACCGGCGGTGGTTTACCTGTTCAGGGAAACTACGCAGGAGGCGGTTGCTTTTATCATAAAATTTTACCGGGTTGGTGCGCCGGTTTTCCTCCTCTGTGAGGAAGATATCTAGCCGGTGCAGGATCTGCGCTTCAGTATATCCTTTCCTTTGTAAAGCCGAATTAATATATTCCTGCCCCAGGAATTCATATAACCTGTTGTAGGCATCGTTGTCACTTACCAGCAATATTTTTTTGATATACTGCGCAATTGTAGGTTTTCCATCCGGCGTGTTGGGGTCGTTGTACACCGGGCTTTGCCCGCTGAACGCCGCCTCAGTGATCATGGTACTGTTTTTATCCAGGCCGGGCACCCCTAACTCATTTAGTTTTTCCAGGGCCAGCAGGGCCACGGGAAGTTTTACGGTGCTTGCGGGATAGAAGTAGCTGGCATTGTGCCGGTTAAAATAGAAATTTTTGAGTTCCGGGATGCCATTAGCAGAGCGGTTCACCTGGGTATAGATCACCTGCACATTCCATTCCTTCCGGTATTTTAACATGCTATCAAAAGCTGGCACTCCCGATTTGAACAATCCCAGGAAAAATTCATCCTCCCTGGTTTCTGCTACCCGAACAGGGACAGCGGGTATGTCCGGGATGGTTACAGCGGGCACAACGGGCTCAACAATCTTTTTGGATGGGGAGCAGGACACAATTAATGCTAATATACAGGTGCTTAATAAAGGGCCGAAAAACTTAATGTTCATGGTGTGTATTTGCGTGCAAAATGCACTAAATTCCAAAAAAAACCATCCTCAATCTTCGAATGCTTTTTCCCCTATCTTTGCACACTTATAAAAAATTTTATCTAAGCTAACAAAAGATTTTAAAACATGAGACTGAAAGGTTTGGTTTGGTTTTTCACCGTGGCCCTTATCCTGATTTCGTTTTGGGAATTATCTTATACCTGGGTGGTGCGCAGTTATGAGGGAAAAGTAAAAGAGCAGGCGACACGCCTTGTAAAAAGAGAAGCGCCCAATGCATCGCCTGATGAAAAAACGGCTTTGATAGAAGCAAAAATGCAACGCATTTTAGACAGTACAAAAGATAAGGAAGTTTTCCCTCTCGTTGGTACCACCTATCAGAAAGCAAAAGAATCGGAACTTAACCTTGGTCTTGATCTGCAGGGCGGCATCAGCGTAACAATGGATGTGGCTTTGGATGGTTTGATAAAATCGATGAGTAATAACTCAAAAGACCCGCAGTTACTTTCTGCAATCCAGGCAGCTAAAATTAAAAAGGCGAACAGTGATGAAAATTTTATCACGTTGTTCACTTCTGAATATGTCAAACAAAATGGTGCAGGAAAATTGTCCTCCCTTTTTGCAGGACCAGGCAAAGAGATCAAAATAACAGATAATGACCAGATGGTCATTAACAAGATCCAGGAAGTTGCAAAAGGTGCCATTAACCAGACTTACAAGATCCTGGTGAAACGTATCGACAAATTTGGTGTGGCACAACCGAATATCAACCTGGATGAGAACAAAGGAATTATCCAGGTGGAACTGGCAGGTATAAAGGACCCTGAAAGGGTTCGTAAATTCCTGCAGTCCTCTGCAAACCTCCAGTTCTGGGAAGTATACCGCATAGATGAAATTGGAAAATCCTTACAACTTGCTGATGCTAATCTCCAGAATTACCTTAATGGTATACAGGCCGGGGACAGCAGCAAACTGCAGGACAGCGCGCTGAGAACCAAAAATCAGAACCCGTTATTCAGGGTGATGAATCCTATAGATGTGCAGACTGATAAAGATGGTAAGCAATTTTATGCTCCAACGATTGGTAACGTAGCATTGCAGGATACTGCTGCATTTTTCAGTTATATCAACAATGACGTGGTAAAGTCTGTTTTACCAGCCAATGTTAAATTCCTTTTTGGGATTGAAGAGAAAGCTGCAACAGGCAACCAAAGATATTTCCCTCTTTATGCTGTAAAAACTTTGCCCGGTTCTGAAAAAGCTCCACTGGAAGGTGATGCTATTTCTGATGCATCGCAGCAGTATGATCAAATGGGTAAACCTTCTATTAATATGAAGATGAATCCTATTGGTTCAAAGACCTGGGCAAGGCTCACCGGCAAAAATGTCGGCCGCCCTATTGCCATTGCGTTGGATGACATTGTATACAGTGCACCAAACGTAAATGGTCCCATCGAAGGTGGGGATTCTGAGATATCCGGAAATTTCACCATAGAGGAAGCTACCGATATGGCAAAGATATTAACGAGTGGTAAACTGGATGCTCCTGCAAAGATCGTTGCGGAGCAGGTAGTGGGTCCTACCCTTGGTGCTGAAGCCGTGAGAGGTGGTGCCATGGCATTTGCACTTTCATTTATTGTGATATTTATTTTAATGCTTGTTTATTATAACACTGCTGGTTGGGTTGCCAACATAGCGTTGATCTTAAACCTGCTGTTCACAGTTGGTATCCTTGCTGCGCTTGGATTCACACTGACTGCTGCCGGTATTGCCGGCCTTGTACTCACTATCGGTATGGCGGTGGATACCAACGTGGTTATTTTTGAGCGGATAAAAGATGAATTGAACAGGGGAAAAAATTACCAGCAGGCTGTAAACGATGGGTATCATCGTTCCCTCGCACCTGTGTTGGATGCCCATGTCACTTCTTTATTAACTGCTATCATCCTCTTGTATTTTGGTCTTGGACCGGTACTCGGTTTTGCAACCACGCAGATCATCGGTATCCTTTTATCCCTGTTTTGTGGTATCCTTGTATCACGGCTTATTACTGATTACTGGACCAATAAAAAACGCCACTTTAATTATTTTACGGGCGTTTCCAGGAGCATCTTTAAAAATGCGAACTACAAATTTGTTGAGTTCAGGAAAGTGGCTTACGTTATTTCCGCTGTAGTCCTTCTTCTTGGTATTGCATCCTTCTTCAACGGTTTCCACCAGGGTGTGGAATTTAAAGGCGGTCGCAGCTACACAGTTTCCTTTGACAGGCCGGTAACTGCATCAGAAATTAACCAGATCCGGAATGGCTACCAGGCTACCCTGAACGACAACGTGGTAATAAAAACTGTTGGCGACAATAAGCACCTGAATATTACCACTGCTTACATGATCGGTGTAGAAAATGCCGACGCCGAAGTACAGACAAAATTGTATGAAGGATTAAAGCCTGTATTACCAGCCAATCATTCTTATACTGATTTTGTAAGTAAAAAAATTCAAAGTTCTCAAACTATCCAGCCCACTATTTCGGATGATCTGAAAAGAGGTGCCGTAAAGGCTACTGTTTTTGCGTTGTTCGTGATCTTCCTTTACATTTTTATCCGTTTTAAAGATTGGCGTTATTCGATGGGTACCATCTTTACACTGCTGCATGACGTATTGGTAACACTGATCGTATTCTCCTTCTTTAAAAATATTGTTCCTTTCCCGCTGGAAATTGATCAGCATTTTATTGCGGCCATTCTTACCGTTATCGGTTTCTCGATGAATGATACCGTTATCGTGTTTGACAGGGTACGGGAGTACAGCCGTGATATGAGAGGGGCTTCCAAGACAGAAATTATTAACAAAGCGATTAACCATACGCTGAGCCGCACCATCATGACCTCATTGACGGTGTTCTTAACACTGCTTATCCTGTTCATTTTTGGTGGAGAAGTTACAAGAGGGTTTGCATTTGCAATGCTTATCGGTGTGATCACCGGTTCTTATTCCTCAATTTTTGTAGGAGCACCCGTTTTGATGGATTTTGCAAAAGACAAACCGTTAGGCGCTGCTGCTGTAGTGGTTGAAAAGAAAAAAGTAAAAGCGCCTGAACTTTAAAACAGCGCCTTTCATAAAAGAAAAACCCATCGAAAATTTCGATGGGTTTTTTATTTTGACGTTTAGCGTTTAAGGTTTCCCGTTTAACGTAGCAAGATCTTAGAATGAGGACGAACTTCAACTGTGAGAAAGCCAACGTTGAACATTAAACTTTAAACGTTTTAAACGATTTCATTAAACTCCAAAACTCGTCCCGCATCCACAGGTCGTACTTGCATTGGGATTCTTAAAGGTAAAGCCGCGGGAATTTAGTCCCCCCTCCCAGTCTACTTCCATACCGACAAGGTAGAGGTTATGTGACTTGTCGATGATGCAGGGCACCCCCTCAATTTCAAAAGTTTCATCGTTTTCTTTTTTGATATCGAACTCCAGGATATAGGTCATGCCGCTGCAGCCACCACCCTTCACTCCTACTCTCAGGAATTGAGACTGGTCGAAACCATCCTCATTCATAAGCCTGTTTACTTCATCAATTGCGCCCTGTGTAAAGGTAACAGGACTTATAGTGGT
>JAKFCK010000725.1:0-6968 GCA_036676685.1 Chitinophagaceae bacterium
CGGCGCGGCGCGGAAACCATTGCCACCATCACACGATTATTTAAAACCCTGGTACCCGCGACCTATATTGCGGACGGGCATCACCGTGCGGCTTCTGCGGCAAAAGTAAAAGCTGCCCTGGGGGAAGCTGCAACGGAAAACGCTGATTATTTCCTTACTACCTTATTCCCCAGCAACCAGCTGGCTATTATGGATTATAACAGGTTGGTAAAAGACCTTAATGGCCTGACCAGTGCAGAATTTTTTGATAAACTGAGTAACTCTTTTTCATTCGAAGAAGTAAAGGAAGCTTATCGCCCGGTAGCCGCGCATGAATTTGGTTTATACCACGCTAAACGATGGTTTAAACTCACGGCCAAACCGGGAACTTTTAATGAGAACGATCCTATCGCCGTCCTTGATGTAAGCATACTGCAGGCAAACCTGCTGGACCCGATCCTGGGTATAAAAGACCAGCGCACAGACAAACGAATAGATTTTGTAGGTGGCATTCGCGGGTTGAATGAATTGGAAAAAAGAGTGGACAGTGGTGAAATGGCTTTAGCCATAAGCCTGTACCCGGTGAGCATCCAGCAGTTATTTGATGTGGCAGACAGCGGCGAAGTGATGCCCCCGAAGAGTACCTGGTTTGAACCGAAACTTAGGGATGGACTACTGACCCACCTGATAGATTAAAATGAAAAAACTTCAATAAAAAGAGGCGCCCCTATGGTGCCTTTTTTTATGGCCAAACGGTCAGCCATTCCCGTTGAGAAAATATGGCCGATGGTCATGCCACCTCCATTTGGTATAGGTGGGATAAACATATTTTTTTATCTTAACCTCCTGGTTGGTAAAACTACTTTGAACTCAATTTTACAGTTTATGCACCGGGTAACCATTGTTCAATACATACGTAGTACTATCGATATCCCCGAAGCTGAAGCCAACAATATTGCTGATCAATTTGAATACAGGGCGCTCCAAAAGGGGGAAACTTTCTTAACCGAAGGAAAGATCAGTAACGAATACCTGTTCCTGGAGACCGGCTATATGCGTGCATTCTTATATAACACTGAAGGAAGTGATGTAACGGTAAGTTTTTATTCACCAGGTAATGTTGTTTTTGAGGTGGCGTCCTTTTTTCAACGAACACCGGCCCAGGAAAATATGGTAGCCCTGGCGGATTGTGAAGGATGGGTAATAACTTTTGATCAACTTAATTTCCTGTTTCATAACATTCCTTTTTTTAGGGAGTTTGGCAGGGCGATCCTCGTAAAAAGTTTTATAAGTTTAAAGATCAGGATGTTTTCTATGATCAATCAAACCGCTGAAGAAAGGTATCGCCGGCTGATGGAATCCAATCCCGCCATATTTCAACATGCTCCTTTAAAAACCATTGCCTCTTACCTGGGAGTGACAGACAGTTCGCTCAGCAGGATCAGGAAAGAATTTTCAAAAAAATAATTTTTCTTGTCATTTGGCAAGCAACTTTTTAAAAAGGATGATGACTTTTACATCATCATTTTTAAACTAAAACAATGGAGAAGATTTCTTTATTCATCAGCCTTTTGTTTGTATTCACCACCGTTTTCACCGTTATACAATTTTACCGCGCGGCGGGAAGATCTGCTAAAGTTGCCGGACTCATAACGACCTGGATGGGCATATCAGCACTCCTGGGACTGAACAGTTTCTTTCGGGTTCCGGATACCACTCCCCCACGTTTATTTTTTCTTATCGGGCCTCCCTTGCTGATCATCCTCCTGTTTTTTTTGCTGAAACGAGGAAGGAACTTCCTTGATATTTTATCCCTCAGGGAACTCACACTTCTTCACGTGGTGAGGATCCCGGTGGAGATCACCCTGTATTATGTTTATGTGGCAAAACTCATCCCCGTACTGATGACTTTTGAAGGGTACAATTTTGATATTATTTCCGGTGTTACTGCAATTATGATCTATTACTTCGTATTCCAAGCAAAAAAAGCGGGCCATAGTTTGTTGCTGGCATGGAATATCATTTGCCTTGGCCTGCTGTTGAATATAATAACGATCGCCTTGTTGTCGGCGCAGACACCGTTTCAACAACTTGCATTTGACCAGCCCAATATCGGTGTCACATTTTTCCCGTTGTTGTGGCTCCCGGGTGTGATCGTGCCACTTGTATTATTATCCCACCTCGCGGCTATACGTCAATTGATAACAGCTATCCGGCAACAAGGCGGGGTTACATTTGCCGCAATAGACCAAATTTCACGGGTGACGGCATGAACTATTTTTTGCTTTATATTACAGCAAATTAAAAAAAGCATGCGAAAACTCACTATTGTATTGGTGCTGACACTTTTGGCTTTTACCTCCTCGCTGGCGCAACAAACAATCCTGCATTGCGGGAAACTGGTGGATGTGGTGAACAGTAAAGTGCTCAGCAATTATTCCGTCATCATCCAGGGAAACAAAATCAAAGATGTGAAAGAAGGTTTTGTAACCGGTGCAGCAACTGACAGGATCATCGACCTGAAAAACAAAACCGTGATGCCCGGCTGGATAGATATGCATGTACATATGGAAACAGAAACGAAAAAAGGAAACACCGCGGAAAAATTTATCGTGAACCCTTCTGACATCGCTTTTGAATCTCTCGCCTTTGCCCGGGTAACATTAATGAATTGTTTTACTACGGTAAGAGACCTCGGGGGAAGTGGTATAAATGTTTCATTACGTAATGCCATCAACAAAAAACAGGTGACAGGCCCCAGGATTTTCACGGCAGAAAAATCAATTGCTACCACGGGAGGGCATGCAGATCCTACAAATGGTTACCGCCGGGACCTGATGGGCGATCCGGGGCCAAAAGAAGGCGTGATCAACAGCAGGGAAGAGGCATACGAAGCGGTGAGGCACCGCTACAAAAATAGTGCAGACCTGATCAAGATCACCGCAACCGGTGGTGTACTAAGCCAGGCAAAAGATGGCGCCAATGCACAGTTTACAGAAGAAGAAATAAAAGCCATCACTTCGGCAGCAAAAGACTACGGCTTCAAAGTTGCGGCCCACGCCCATGGTGCGGAAGGAATCAAACGCGCCATCCGTGGCGGGGTTCATTCCATTGAGCACGGCACTTTTATGGATGATGAGGGTATGGCATTGATGAAGCAATATGGCACCTATTATGTGCCCACCATTACCGCTGGGAAATCAGTAGGGGATAGCGCAAAAATCCCAGGTTATTACACGGACATCGTGACGCCGAAAGCCCTGGCTACGGGCCCCCAGATACAAAGCACTTTTGCAAAAGCATATAAAGCGGGAGTGAAGATTGCTTTCGGCACTGATGCCGGGGTTTACCAGCACGGCAAAAACTGTATGGAGTTCGTTTACATGACCGAAGTGGGCATGCCCGCCATGGAAGCTATTCGCTGCGCCACGGTGCATGCCGCCGACCTGCTTGGCAACAACCAGCTGGGTAGCCTGCAAAAAGACAAGCTGGCTGATATTATCGCGGTAGATGGCGACCCCTTTACTAATATAAATGTAATGGGCAAGGTGAAATTTGTAATGAAGGATGGGGAAGTTTTTAAACAGGAATAGTTGACCGAAAGGTTTTACCCGGAATTTGGCGCAGCATACACAACATACTCATCGTATAAAAAAAACAGCAGGGGAATCCTGCTGTTTTTTTTTTTGAATATATTTTCGCGTTGAAAGTCCGATCAGAATGCCATTCTTTTATCACTAAGCCATTCAAGATTGATTTCGTCCGGCACCTTCATTCGTTCTGCGATCCTTTTATAACGGGCAGCCAGGTTGCATAAATAATCCTGGGCTTTTGCCATTCCATCCTGCAGGCCGGTGAGTGATTCAATTTTCCAAAGTGCTACGAGGTGTTCGATGATCCTGGCATAATCCCAGGTGGTATAGACACCTATCTTTTGAGTAATAGCAGAAAAATCTGTGAATATATTTGGATTTTTTGCGCCTTCAGCCATCAACACTGCCGGCATCACGATTTGTTTGCGCATCATCATATCAAAGGACTGCAGGGCACCATTTGGATCGATCTCGAATATTTTGGTCATAAAGGTTTTATATGCCTTCTCGTGACGGGCCTCATCACCTGCTATTGTTTTGCAAATCCGGGAAAGGCTGCTGTCGCCTGCTTTATCGGCAAGTTTACCCGTGTTCACATGCGATATTTTAGTTGCCCTTTCCTGGAAAGAAGTATAAACGATCGTCTGGTAGGGATCCTGGTTGGTTTGGGGATTAAATCCATTATAGATCAGCCGGTGAATGGTCTGTTCTACTTTTTTCATATCGCACCTGCCTGTGAGGTAGAGATATTTATTGAGGAGATCACCATGCCGGTTTTCCTCTGCTGTCCATGCCCTGCTCCACCTCACCCATCCATTACTGCTGGTTAATTCCCTTTCCTCGTTCACCATCAGGTTGAAATAGGTCTGGTAACTTGGCAATGCTTCTTCAGTGATCATATTGCCCACCAGGGAACTGATCACCGAATCAGGGATATTGTCTGTACGCTGCCGAAGCTGGATGAGTTCATCCATCACATCCGGTTGGTTAAAGTCCGGCAAAAAATCTGTGGGTTGCCAGCAATCATCCGGGTCCAGTAAAGTTGATTCCACAGTTTGAGCAACAAAGTCTCCTAACATACCCATCACTTCATTCCGGGTTCCTTCTTCTCTTAATTGATTAGTCATAAAAAAAAATACTTAGTAATAAATTGACACCTGTAAAAGATGTTTGCTGGCTGCACCGGTTTCTCAAACAACAATTCTACAGGATAGTTGTTGGGCACCGATGCTGATTGTTTTTGATTGTTCGATTTAATAATCGCGGAGAAAGATATTGGCAGGCGATTCCCGGGAGGTTTCATCTGCGGAAATATAGACCCGAAGTGATATTAATAAACAAAATAAAGAACCAGTATTTGAAGTTCTACAATTTTTGCGCCACCATGCTCCCCCAGGTTTTGTCTTCATCAATAATTTCTTCAACGCTTCCTGTTTCCGCTAACCTCGTCAAACATAGACATCGCAATAGTGCATCACTTCATTCCGCAAGTTACGCAATTCATGCATTAAGACCTTGATCCGGCAAATTTCCGTTGATAGCTTGCGGTCATTATTGAACAGTTAAACCTTAACAAAATGCGAAGAATATTTGTAGTAATGAGCTTCCTGGCCGCCGGCACTGCCACAGCCCTTTTATCCTGCACAGATAGCAACGCCGGAGAAAAAAAGGAAAAAACATCCGCGGGGGATGACGCGGCTATCCAATCGGAAAGAATTAAAAAAGGGGAATACCTTGTGAGTATTGTCGGTTGTGACGACTGCCACTCCCCCAAAAAAATGGGTGCCCACGGGCCGGAGATTATTCCAGAACTCAGGTTATCCGGGTATCCTGCCAATCGCCCGCTGCAAAAGCCTGATAGCAATGTCATTAAACAGGGATGGGCATTACTTAATGCAGACCTTACTGCTGCCGCAGGGCCATGGGGGGTATCCTATGCCGCAAACCTAACAAGCGATGATACGGGGATAGGTAACTGGTCAGAAGAAAATTTTATAAGGGCAATAAGAAAAGGCAAGTTTAAAGGCCTTGAAGGCAGCAGGGATCTTTTACCACCAATGCCGTGGTTTGTATACAGGAACATGACGGACGAGGACCTGAAATCTATTTACGCTTACCTAAAAACTGTACCTGCTGTGGAAAACGTTGTGCCCGCACCAAAGCAAATTGCTGATATCAAATAATTTAATGCCAATCATATTTTATAGCCATGAATAACAAACAAACGATTTTAGTTACCGGGGCCACCGGGGCACAGGGAGGAAGCGTGGCGAGGGCCTTACTCGCTTCCGGTAAATTTAATGTGCGCATACTCACCCGGAACCCACGTTCCCAGAATGCCCGGGCTTTGGAAAATGCAGGTGCACAGGTAGCAAGGGGTAACCTGGAAAACCGGCAGAGCCTGGACAGGGCCATGAAAGATTGCTACGGAGTTTTCGGGGTCACCAATTTTTGGGAGCACTACGCAGACGAGTTTGAACAGGGGAAAAACCTCGTGGATGCAGCGCAGCAAGCCGGCATTAGACACCTGGTGTTGCACACCCTGCCCAACTATAATAAGCTGAGTGGCGGTCAATTGTCAGTACCACATTGCGACATGAAGGCGGCACTGAAAGAATACTGCAAGGGGCTTAAACTCCCGGCAACCTTTGTAGAGTTGGCTTTTTATTATGAGAATTTTTTGAGCTTCTTTCCTTTGCAAAAACAGGAAGATGGCAGTTTCAGTTTTGGTTTCCCGCAGGGCGATACCAAACTGGCCATGGTAAGCGTGGAAGATCTCGGTCCTTTGGTAGCGGCCATATTTGATCACCCACGGGAATATATCGGCAGAACAGTGGGTGTGGTGGGTTCCGATGATACCTGCGCTGAATATGCCGCCCAGATGACCGAAGTCCTCGGTAAAAAGGTCCGGTATCAATACATTCCCCGGGAACTCTATATCGCTTTCGGCTTCCCCGGGGCGGAAGAACTGGCGAATATGTTCGAGGTACAACGGTTATACATCCCGGAGCGGCAACTGGACCTCATCGAAAGCTACGGGCTGAATCCGCGTATGCAAAATTTCCGGACCTGGCTTGCAGCTAACCGATCTGCCTTTTTAGCGATGATGGACCGTGAAGATGAGCTTGCATTGGCAAGCTGAGAGCAGAACGGTTTATCCTTGCCTGTTTTAATTTTAAGGTTTTTATAATTATTCCCCAGGGCCACTTTATCAGTGGCTCTTTTTTTATCTTTACCGGGATGAAAAAAATAACCCTTGCTCTTCTCTTGTGCCTCACCACAGCTGCAGTTGTCGCGCAAACACAGGATCCGAAACAATTACATGAGACCGCACGGAGCTTTATGCGGCAGGGTGACTATCCCAATGCGATACTGGTATTAAACCGCGGATTGGAA
>JAKFCK010000726.1:0-12474 GCA_036676685.1 Chitinophagaceae bacterium
GAAATAATCCAGCAAAAAGTCTATACCTTTTTTTGTAACCAGGTCAATCTGCGCATGGGGGTATTGTTGCTGCACATCTTTTACGAATGCCGTGCTCATAACAAGGTCGCCGAGCCAGTTTGGAAGGCGGATGATAATATTTTTTACCGGGTGCATGAATTTTTTTTCCGGGCCGGCGCCCCTTTTTGTGTCGCTGGTAATAATATCGCGAAACAAGGGAGTGTCCAAAGGACTCCCATGGAGACATTCGGAAGCCGGGTGTTGGATGAATGTTTGTGCAAAAATGAACTTTTTTATTTACTAAGTTTGCACAAATATTTTAAAATGAATTTGAAAGATCAGGTACAGCAGGTTTGGGAAAACCGGGAATTATTAAAGGATGGGCAATACATCCAGGCTATAAAAGATGTGATCGAGGAGGTAGATAAAGGCAGGTTGCGTACAGCCGAACCTGTTAGTGGGGGCTGGCAGGTGAACGAGTGGGTAAAACAGGGGATCTTATTATATTTCGGCATACAGCAGATGGAGACGTTTACGCTGCCACCCTTCGAATTTTACGATAAGATGAAGCTTAAAAGCAACTACAAGGAATTGGGCGTTAGGGCCGTACCTCATGCGGTGGCCCGGTATGGTGCCTACCTTGCCAAAAACGTGGTCCTGATGCCATCTTATGTAAACATTGGAGCGTATGTGGATGAAGGTACCATGGTAGATACCTGGGCAACCGTGGGTAGTTGTGCACAGATCGGGAAAGGCGTGCACCTGAGCGGTGGTGTTGGAATTGGCGGGGTGTTGGAACCTCTGCAGGCCAGCCCGGTAATTATTGAAGATGGATGCTTCATTGGCAGCCGTTGCATCGTGGTTGAAGGCGTGCGGGTAGAAAAAGAGGCGGTATTGGGCGCTAATGTTGTATTGACGCAATCAACAAAGATCATAGATGTAAGTGGGGCAGAGCCCGTGGAAATGAAGGGAATTGTGCCTGCACGCAGCGTGGTAATACCCGGCACCTATAATAAAAAATTCCCCGCGGGTGAATATGGTGTAGGCTGTGCATTGATCATCGGCCAAAGAAAACCAAGCACCGATCTCAAGACCAGTTTAAATGATGCGCTAAGAGATTTTAATGTTTCAGTGTAAGGGCTTATATTTGCAACCCTGAAAGTTCAACCGTTCAATGGTTCAACAGTTCAATGGTTAACTTCTTAAACCTTTGGAACCTCTTGAACCTCTTGAACTCTTAAAAGCCCAGATGGCGAAATTGGTAGACGCACTGCCTTCAGGTGGCAGCGTTCGCAAGGATGTGCAGGTTCGAATCCTGTTCTGGGCACGAAAAAAGACTCAAATTATTTGGGTCTTTTTTTATTACGGTTATCTTAAAATGGATACTGCCTCCCGTTTAATTTTCTCCCCACTTATGCATTTTATTCCCGTCCCCCGTCATAACTGTTACTGATAACTATCATTGGAATAATCTGATATTGCTAATAGTTTTAATGCCTCTCAACAAAATCATGTTGTATGAGATACTTCATTTTTCTTCTTTTGTTTTTTATTTCCATTTTCCCGCGGGCCCAAACCGCCAGGGAAATCGTTCAAAAAGCGGATGATAAAATGAGGGGCAGCACTTCCGAGGTGGAGCTAACGATTAAAACAACCAGGCCATCCTGGACAAGATCCCTCGATGTAAAAGCCTGGATGAAAGGAACGGACTACTCCGTTATCCTTATTCAGTCTCCGGCAAAAGAAAAAGGAATTGTTTTCCTGAAAAGAAAAAAAGAAGTGTGGAACTGGATGCCAGCATTAGAGCGTACCATTAAACTGCCCCCTTCCATGATGAACCAGAGCTGGATGGGCACTGATTTTACCAATGATGACCTTGTAAGAGAATCTTCTGTAAAGGATGATTACGTGCACAGCATCATCGGGGATACTACGATTGACAGACGCAGTTGTTATATTATACAGATGATCCCTAAACCGGAAGCTGCAGTGGTATGGGGCAAACTGTTGGTATATATTGATAAGAAGGATTTTTTAGAATTGCATACAAAGTTCTACGACGAAGAGGGCAAACTCATAAACACGATGGATGCCTATGACATCAGGATGATGGATGGCCGGCTGATACCAACCAGGTTTGTGATGATACCGGAGGATAAAAAAAACCATAGAACAGAAATGATCTACCGGTCCGTAAAATACAACCGGCACATAGCAGACGATTTTTTTATAACCGGCAAGATGAAAACTTTAAATTGATATGTGGCTGATAAAAATGGCCTGGAAAAATATGTGGCGCAACCGCAACCGCACCTTTATCACAATGGCGTCAATATTTTTTGCTGTTATCTTATCTGTCACTGCAAGTAGTTTAAAAGAAGGGATTTTTGACAACCTGGTAAAAAATGTAGTCGGCTTTTACACCGGGTATATCCAGGTGCATAAACACGGATACTGGGATGAGCAGATACTGGAGAATAGTTTTGAAGCATCCGGCAACATCGAGGGCACAATTTTACAGGATGAAAATATTGCCCGCGTAACAGCAAGACTGGAATCATTTGCACTGGCATCTTCCCGGGATATCACCAAAGGTTGCCTTGTGGTGGGTATAGATCCCGGGAAAGAACAGGAGATTACTTTGCTGGAGAATAAAATTATACGTGGAAGATATTTGGATGGAAGCGATAATTCGGTGTTGCTGTCAGAGGGACTTGGAGAACGGTTGAACCTGGGAGTCGCGGATACCATCGTATTGATCGGGCAGGGTTATCACGGCGCCACTGCCGCCGGGAAATATCCTGTAAAAGGAATAGTAAGGTTTGGCTCGCCGGAACTAAATGATAAATCAGTGTTTATGCCTCTGCCTGCTGCACAGGATTTTTATGGGGCATACGGGATGATAACGTCTTATGTGCTGTCCCTTCGGGATAACCGTAAGCTTCACCCCACGGCGTCTGCCCTGCGTTCTGCGCTGGGAATAACATACGAGGTTATGTCATGGGAAGAAATGATACCTGATATAAAACAACATATTCAGTCAGACTCGAATAACATGAAATATGTGCTGGGTATTTTGTATATGCTGATATGTTTCGGCATTTTCGGCACACTACTGATGATGATGGTGGAACGAAAATTTGAGATGGGAATGCTGGTTGCTATTGGTATGAAAAAAAATAAATTGATTTTGCTGCAGTTATATGAATCTGTGTTTACTGTGGTGTCCGGCTGCCTGTTAGGAATAGCAATGAGTATCCCGCTTGTGTTTTACCTGAATAATCACCCGATCCGCATGGGCGGCGATACAGCAAAAGCATATGAACGTTTTGGATTTGAAGCCATCTTTCCCACTTCATTGGAAGCGTTCATTTTTATTAACCAGGGACTGACTGTGCTGGTAATCGGCCTGTTGTTATCACTGTACCCTATATATAAAATAATCCGCCTGGATCCTGTGAACGCAATGAGACGATAAAAGATCTGTATGATTGTTATTATGGCCTGGAGAAATATCTGGCGCAATAAAATGCGTAGCATCGTAATCATGTTTTCTATTGCGACAGGCCTTTTTGCGGGTATCGCCGTGCTGGCCCTGTATAAGGGAATGATGAAAAGCCGGGTAAGAACTGTTATTGATGCAGAGGTGGGGCACCTCCAGGTACATCATGTTGATTTTAAAAAAGACTATGATCCTAAATTTGTTTTAGAAGATGGGGAAAAACTCCTGCAGGCAATTCGATTTTTGCCTGCTGTAAAAATAGTTACTCCCCGGAGTATTACTTCGGGTATGCTTGCCACCACAACCGGCAGTGCAGGGGTCCAGGTTAATGGTGTGCTTCCCGAACGCGAATATGCAGCATCCCGGTTGAAAGAAAAAATTGTTGAAGGTCGCCCGTTTGATCCGGTTAAGAAAAATGAAGTGATGATTGGAAAAAAACTGGCAACTAAAATGAAATTAAAAACGGGCTCAAAACTGGTGCTCACTTTTACTGATACTTCCGGGAATATTGTTTCCGGTGCATTCAGGGTTGTAGCCGTTTTTCAAAGTGACAATGCACCGCTTGATGAAAGGAACGTGTATGTTAAGATCGCTGACCTGAATACATTATTAACTTCAGGGAATTCCTTTCACGAGTTGGTGGTATTGCTGGAGAATGACGAATCACTCGAAAAAGTACAGCAACAGCTGAAAAAAAAATTCCCGGCATACCACATTGAATCCTGGAGAGAAATTTCTCCTGAAACCGATCTGTTGGTCAAAACAACGGACCAGTACTCTTATATAATTATGCTTATTATCATGTTTGCCCTGGCGTTTGGTATTATCAATACCATGTTAATGGCTATCCTCGAGAGAACAAGAGAGATTGGTATGATGGTGGCGCTCGGTATAAACAGGGTCAAATTATTTACACTCGTATTACTGGAAACTATTTTTCTTACCCTGTCAGGAACTCCCATAGGAATATTGGCAGGTTGGCTGGTTACTGGTTATTTTAATAAGTACGGCCTTAATTTATCCGGGATGGGGCGGGAAATGATGAGCAGCTTTGGTTTTGGAACAATAATTTATCCCGAGTTCCCGGTGGATAAATTAGCAGGGGTGTTATTCATTGTTGCAGGCACTGCTATTGTATCCTGTTTATTCCCCGCGATGAAAGCGATAAGAATGTTACCTGTTGAGGCATTAAGACGATAAAGTATAAAATTATGAACACGGTAATTGATGCACATAACGTTAGCAAGATATATAACCCGAAAACAGTTCCTGTATATGCGGTAAATAATGTGCACCTCCATCTGGAGCGGGGAGAATTTACGGCTTTGGTAGGCCCATCAGGGTCCGGAAAAACAACTTTGCTGAATATGATAGGTGGATTAGATAAACCGGATGAAGGCACAATTATTATTAACGGCGTAGATGTTACCCAACTTTCTGCCAATCAATTGATCAATTTCCGGTTAAATAATATTGGATTTGTATTCCAGTCTTTTAATTTGATACCTGTACTCACTGCAAAAGAAAATGTGGAATTTATCATGCAGCTACAAAAGGTTGATAAGGCAGAAAGGGATAAAAGAGTAAATCTTCTTTTCAAACAAATTGATCTTGAAGACAAACTGAATGAGCGGCCTTCCAGGCTTTCGGGGGGGCAGCAACAAAGAGTGGCGGTAGCAAGAGCATTGGCCAGTAAACCGCAGTTTGTTCTGGCAGATGAGCCTACAGCTAATCTTGATTCCAAATCAGCTTCCAACCTGCTGGATATAATGGCTAAACTGAACAAGGAAGAAAACATCACTTTTCTTTTTTCCACACATGACCAACGTGTGATAGAACGGGCGGGAAGGGTCATTACACTGGTGGACGGAAGAGTGGTAAAAGACACAGCATCCGTATCCACAAGACATGAAGAAGAAGCTACTATAAAATGAAAACTTTATTACATATATGGTGGGTTTTATTTATTGCAACTATATCCAATGCCCAGGATAGTGTTATTCTTTCTAAAAAGTTAACCTTAAGCGGCTACATTAAAAATTTAGAGACCCTGAATTTTGACAGGAATTTTGATGAGCTCATTTCCGGCAATCTTATCCATAACCGCATCAATGTAAAATGGAAGCCATCCCAAAAGATAACTACTGCTGCAGAATTTCGCAACCGTTTGTTTTGGGGAGAAGTTGTAAAAAGTACCCCGGACTTTGCCGGGCAATTGAGAAATGAAAACGAAAAATTTGATTTGCAGAAAGCATGGATACAAAATGCGTCTCTGGTGTTGCATACCAACGTGGAACGGTTGTATATTGATTACACGAACAGTGACTTAAATGTCCGTCTGGGCAGGCAGCGCATCAATTGGGGGGTTACCGGCACCTGGAATCCGAATGATATTTTTAATGTATATAGTTTTCTTGATTTTGACTATGAGGAGCGACCGGGTGTCGATGGCGGGAAGTTCCAATATACCATTAACAACGCTTTAAACGTGGAATTGGCCTATGCTGCCACAAATGGAAAAAAGGCTGACGTGGCCGGACTGAAATATGCTCTGAACCGCTGGAATTATGACATACAACTGATAACCGGGTGGTACAATGAACACCCGACTGTGGGTGCAGGCTGGGCAGGGTACATAAAAGATGCCGGGTTTAAAGGGGAGCTCCAATATTTCTTCGCTGACAAAGATTCATCAGATCATTTTAATATAGCTCTTGAGGGTGACTATATGTTTAAAAAAGGATGGTACGTAAATTTGGGTTTGTTGTTTAATCACAATGGCTTATACAAACCTGTTAATGCAGGGAATGCTATTGATCTTAAAATTTCGCCAGAAAATCTTATGCCTACCAGGTGGAATTTTATTGTAACTACCGTAAAAGAAATCAGCCCGCTGTGCGCTGCAAATATGAGTGTGTTATATGCCCCGGGTACCAACTTCCTCATTTTATTTCCCTCCCTCCAATATAATGCAGCCACTAACCTTGATGTTGACTTTGTGTGGCAGTCTTTTTTTGCGGAATTCAGCAATCGTTTTAAAGCAATTAATCATAATTGTTTTCTAAGGATAAAGTGGAGTTTTTAAGAAAAAAATATCCTTATAGCCGGTAACAGGAGACACATTTTCTCGTCCCTTTCGTAAAATAAAACAAGGCAGATTTGCCAACCTGCCTTGCAACTGGGACAGTTTACAGTCTTTTGCAACTGTTATTCTGTAGCAGCCTATCCAGAGGTTATCATCCCTGGGTGGGTTAACAGTTTTTATCCTGCGTTGCAGCCGGGGAGTTTACTGTCGTTTAAACAGCTATATCTTCCCGCTTTCCCGCCCGGACTGAATCCGGATCTGGTGTAAAATTACATCAACAGCATCGTGGAGAGGAATGATGACCGTCATGGTTTTTTATGATTGTAGTCGACTATAATTACCGGTCCCGGTCTTAATAACGGGTGATCAGGCCAATGCGGTTGTAATCCTTAAGCGCACCGTTGTCCACAAAAAATACTTTGCCATTTTTGCCAGTCACCATTTCAATAAGATCATCAACGGCGTCGGTTACAATGTGATGTAATACAGCTGGTTCACTCAGGTAAAGTCGTTTGTCTTCCTTACCTACAAATCCAGGTACCCGATAATCTTTTTCTACCAATAGTTTTAATGCCCTGCCCTCTGATGCTGCCTGCCAGATTTCTCGTATTCCTGTGAGTGCTTTCTCCCATCCTAATTGTTCAACAAACTCATCTATCACCTGCCTGCGATCCTGTTGTAGAATTGCGTACATGACCGGCCAGGTTATAGCTGCCAGGTCTGCCAGGTTTTGGTGATCATAGTTACCGTGGATCCTTCCGGCGATATTTTTCTTATGAGTTGAAGTGCTTTCAAACCAGGCCAACTCTTTTTCGCCGCCGATCAATATAACAGGTTCATTGGCTGTAAGGTAGTTACCGAGTGAACGATCGACCCCCCGGAAAAAATCTTTAAACCTGGTCTCTTCCACTACCGATTTGTCTTTTTCGAAATCCTTAACATGTGCCTGCCCGGCATAAGAAGTACTTCTGCTTGGCCGGTTATAACTATAGTCGTCCTCATAATGTGCTGGAAAATGATCATCTTGTATTTCTACCAATTCCTTCCAGCTGCCACGAAAGAGGCGGGATTTATTTTCTGTAACCAATAAAGCATAGTAAGGTTTACCACAATCTTTTTTATAGAATACATCCCTTACTTCGAAACTCTCCCCTACGATTACTTTTTCTTGCACCGGGAATGGAAAATAGACCAGCAGTTTAAAATTATCGGAAACATATAGTCCAAGGCCATCGGGATTGTGCATGAAATCAATTTCATTGTACAATTCTCCTAACGATTGATGGAGGTAGGTATGGTCAGACTCTGAGTACTTTATGCGAAGCCATTCTTTTGCGTATTGAATAGCTTTTTCCACTGCCTGTTTATCTGCCCGCCGATCCGGGGAGTACCGGTGAGTGGGCACAATGATGGAAATGCATATAGCCCCTTTTCCTTTCTGTAAAAGGTTAAGTTCCTCTTCAGAATTTTTATATGGTGACATACAAACTGTTTTAAAGTGATTGGGTTTTAAAGATAATAATCACACCCTGCCTTATCAAATGATCGCTATCAAACAATTGGCTGATGTCCATCACAGCTATTCGCCCGCATTTTGTATTTCTTTGAAGGGATGGAATGTAAGAGTTATATATACAAAACTTATACAAATGGTGCGGCTTTCTGAAAATAGCGGGAAAGTCTTACAAGGGCGGTATTTGCGCAGAGATGAACGGGGGCATGTTTTTGAATCACCGGAGGGGCTCTTTAAAAGAGTAGCACGGGCAGTAGCTGCAGCAGAGTTGCATTGGGACAATAGCAGCGCCGTTTTTTGGGAACAAAAGTTCCACAGGATAATGAGCGAATTATTGTTCCTGCCTAATTCTCCCACACTAATGAATGCAGGCACTCCTCACAGCCAGCTCAGTGCATGTTTTGTGCTACCGGTTGAAGATAATCTGCCAGCCATTTTTTCCAGTTTGAAATATGCCGCACTTATCCAGCAAAGTGGTGGCGGAACAGGCTTTAATTTTTCGTCACTCAGGCCTAAGGGGGATATCGTGGCAGAATATGCTGGTACCGCATCGGGACCCGTGTCTTTTATGAGGATTTTTGATACAGCTACAGAACATATAAAACAGGGTGGTAAACGACGAGGGGCCAACATGGGAATATTAAATATAGATCACCCGGACATAGCCGAATTTGTTGTTGCAAAAAGAACCGTTAATGTCCTCAATAATTTTAATATTTCTGTGGGGATATCCGATGATTTTATGCATGCCCTTGAATTTAACGGGGAGTGGCGATTGATTCATCCTAATAATAAGAAGGTTGTAAAAATCATCAATGCTAATCAATTATGGAATGATATTATCGAAAGCGCCTGGCGTACAGGTGATCCGGGATTGATATTCCTTGATACCATTAATGCCTCCAATCCAACACCTGCCATAGGCAGGATAACCTCCACAAATCCTTGTGGCGAAGTACCCCTGTTGCCATACGAGCCTTGTAACCTGGGCTCCATCAATCTTGCCAGGTGTGTTAAACGAGAACACGGCAGAATTACAATAGACTGGCGTTTACTGGAAGAGATTGTTGCCATTGCTGTTCGTTTTTTAGATGATGTAATTGAAGTGAACACTTATATTATCCCTGAAATCAGGACGATGGCATTGGGCAACCGGAAAATTGGGTTGGGAATAATGGGCTGGGCTGAATTATTAGTTCATATGGGGATACCCTATGAAAGTGAAGAAGCTTTGCAGCTTGCAGAACAGCTGATGGAGTTTATTCAGCAAAACAGCCTGGAAAGTTCTAAAAAGCTTGCTGAAGAAAGGGGAGTGTTTCCAAACTGGGATAAAAGCATTTATTATCCTGCTACCCCTGTGAGAAATGCCACCCGTACAAGTATTGCCCCGACAGGCACCATCTCCATATTAGCTGATACTTCCTCATCCATAGAACCACTGTTTGCATTAGCTTTTCAGCGGGACCATGTGTTAAATGAAGAAATACTGTTTTCTATTAATCCTCTTTTCATTAACTACCTGGAAGCTCATCATTTATATTCTGAAAAAATTAAGGAGCAACTGCTGAAAGAGGGTGTGGCCCGGAATATGACAGCTTTACCGGTTAATATCAGGGAACTTTTTAAAACGGCCCTGGAAATTTCACCTTACTGGCACCTGCAGCATCAACTGGCTTTTCAAAAATATACTGACAATGCTGTTTCCAAAACTATTAACCTCCCGGAATCGGCCAGCAGGGAGCAGGTAGATGAGATCTATAAAACTGCCTGGCGGCATAAGGCCAAAGGCATAACCATTTTCAGGAACCGCTCCAAGGGGAAACAGGTACTTAGCCCCGGAATAAAAGCCACAGTAAATGGGTGTAAAATGTGTGCTGAATAAAGCCGGTAACAGGCGACAGTACTACAGTAATTTTTTGACTGTCATCACCCGAATCCCTAACAGTGGTCATTGATACGGGTCGGGCTGGATTTTATCTTTGGTTTTACAGTAACCCGGCAGGTATCCGGGTGTGTGGTCTTTTGGTTGACGGTATTTTTATATGAATTGCTAATTCAATTAAAATGGCGTAAAGGGTGATGGGACTCCTTTAATAAAAACTTTAATATAATTATTATGCCCAACACTATTGCAGAATATTATACTGATGAGTTGTCCGATTGGAATGATGCCATCATTTTCTATAATGACGAAATGAATGACCTGACAAAAAAATTTGCTGAAGTTATTCAACGCAATTCTATAGAAGGGATTGCCAAACAGGTAGAAGAACACCAGGGCCAGCTAAACGGGTTGTCCGATAAATTTTACAAACTGCAAATTCAAATAGACCAGCAACAAAAGGCACTAAAGACCGATAGCACATTCATAGATAACGACCTGATTAATGAACAAATAGAACATCGCCAGTTGGTGTTACGCAATAAAATGCGGGCTGCAGAAAAGAAATATATTGATGTAAAGTTTACCTGCTATAATTTTTTATCGGGTACACTAAGGCATTAGCGCTTAGCAATGTCCGGTAATCCGATACTAAAGGTAAAAAAAACAATGTGTTGCGATAATGAAGGTTTTATTTAATTACAACAACCGATGATCCGGTTACAGAAAAACTAAAATATCATATATGAGCAAGCTCATGGATTTTAACACGGAGGCCAGGCGAAAATTGCAACAGGGCATAAACAGCCTGGCTGATGCAGTGGTAATTACCCTCGGCCCCAAAGGCAGAACAGTGGTATTTGAAAAGGAAACGGGTGATCCCCAGGTTTGTAATGACGGGGTGACTGTGGCTAAACAGGTTGAATTAGATGATCCAACGGAAGATTTGGGCGCTAAAATGTTGAGGCAGGCTGCGGTCAAAACATCTGAAACAGCAGGTGATGGAACCACCACAGCGACTTTACTTGCAAGGGCAATGATCAATACCGGGCTTAAAAAAATAGAAGTGGGTGCCAATCCAATGGAGGTTAGGAGAGGCATCCAGAAAGCTGTAAAAGTTGTAGTGGAGGAGATGAAGAACAGGTCTGAAAAAATCGGGGATGATGTTTCAAAGATAGAGCAGGTAGCCACCATATCCGCCAATAATGATCCGGAGATCGGGAAACTGATTGCAGAAGCCGTAAACAAAGCCGGCAAAGAAAGTGTGATAACTATAGAAGAAGCCAGGGGTATGGAAACAACCATCGAAGTGGTGGAAGGTATGCGCTTCGACCGGGGTTATCTTTCGCCCTATTTTGTTACCGACCCGGAAAAACTGGAAGTAAATTACGAAGACCCTCTCATACTTATTCATGATAAAAAAATCTCCAACATCAAGGATATTCTTCCCGTTCTGGAAAAAGTTTCCAAATCGGGGTCACCGTTGCTGGTGATTGCAGAAGACGTGGAAACAGATGTGTTAGCAACAATGGTGGTTAATAATTTACGCGCTGTTTTAAGAATTGCTGCAGTTAAGGCTCCGGGCTTTGGCGACCGGCGCAAGGAGCTGCTAAAGGATATTGCAATTCTCACCGGTAGTATGGTGATAGCTGAGGAGGACGGTTATAAACTTGAAAACACAGAACTTGAACAACTGGGGAAGTGCGAAAAAGTAGTGGTTACAAAAGAAAATACAACTATTATAAATGGCTACGGAAATAAGGATGATATTCAAAAAAGAATTCACCAGATTAAAATGGAAATAGAGCAGAGTACATCCGATTATGACAAGGAAAAACTGCAGGAAAGACTGGCGAAACTTACAGGAGGTGTGGCTATTGTTTATGTTGGTGCAGCAACTGAAATGGAATTAGCTGAAAAAAAAGACAGGGTGGATGATGCTCTCAACGCAACACGGGCTGCGATGGAAGAAGGTATCATTCCCGGTGGAGGAGTGGTTTTTCTGAGGGCTATTACCGCAATTGAAAAAATGGTGAGCGAAAATGAGGAAGAAGGCATTGGAATATCCATCGTGAAAAAATCAATGGAGGAACCCTTAAAACAAATCGTGTTGAATGCGGGGCTTGATCCCAATGAAATAATTCAACAGGTAAAGGCAGGTGTTGATGATTGGGGATTTAATGCAAAAACGGAGAAATTTGAGAATCTTCTTTCTACTGGCATCATTGATCCTACAAAAGTGGCACGTCTCGCGCTTGAGAATGCTGCTTCTGTAGCCATGATGATGCTCACAACGGAATGTGTTATAGCCAAAAAAAGGGAAAAAGAGAAATCATCCATTGCAGTGATGCCTGCCATGTGAACCGGAAGTAAACAATGAATAATGCAACCGGATAAAAAACTGGTACTTTATTTTTCCATGGCTTATTTCTTTTCATGGATAGTCTTTGTGCCACTTGCACTCAATAATTATGGATTTATTTTCCTTTTTC